>QGVH01000009.1 GCA_003242735.1 bacterium
CGGGTGCGCGCAACGAAGGAGGACGGCAGCCGCATCGAGTTCCGCGCCACGGTCCGCGTCGACACGCCCCAGGAGGCCGAGTACTACCGCCACGGCGGCATCCTCCAGTACGTGCTGCGGCAGCTGCGTGCCGGACGCGAGCGCCCGGCCGCGGTCTCGGCCCACGTCGCGGCAACTCCGGTGGCGGAGACGCTCAACGAGCCCCCGCCAGAGATCGTCGACGAGGGCTCGATCGAGTCGTTCCCGGCGAGCGACCCACCCGGCTACTGACGCGCCCGGGACGCGGCACCGCCGCGGGCCCAGCGCGGACGAGCGTCGTTCGAGGCGCGGTATTCCTCCGTCCCAGCGCCGGGATCCGGGGGTCAGCGCGACGGGCCCGCGGCTCAGTGCCGGAACACGCGGCGGCCGGTGAACACCATCGCCATACCGTGCTGGTCCGCCGCCGCGATCACCTCGGCATCGCGCACGGAGCCGCCGGGCTGGATGATCGCCCGCGCACCGGCCTCGGCGGCCGCGTCCACGCCGTCGCGGAAGGGGAAGAACGCGTCGGATGCCAGGACGGCGCCGGCGATGTCGAAGCCCTGGTCGCGCGCCTTCATGACGGCGATGCGGGACGAGTCGACGCGGCTCATCTGACCCGCGCCGATGCCGACCGTGCGCTCGTCACGCGCGAGCACGATGGCGTTCGACTTCACCGCTGCCACGACGCGCCACGCGAACCGCAGGTCGCGCCACTCCTCTTCGGTCGGCTGCCGCTGCGTGACGACGCGCCAGCCTTCCTCCGGGAAGTCCATCCGCAGCCGCCGCTGCACGAGGAAGCCGCCGCGCACGCGCTTGTAGTCGAGCTCCTCCGGCGTCCCCACCGCGATCGGGAGCTCGATGAGCCGCAGGTTCTTCTTCGCGCGCAGGACCTCGAGCGCATGCTCGTCGAAGCCCGGGGCGACGATGACCTCGAGGAACGTGCTGGCCATTGCCTCCGCGGCTGCGCCGGTCACCGGCCGGTTGAAGGCGACGATTCCGCCGAAGGCAGACACGGGGTCGGCGGCGAGGGCGCGGCGGTAGGCATCCTCCGGGTCCGATCCCAGCGCAACGCCACACGGCGTCGTGTGCTTGATGATCACACACGCCGTCCGCTCGTCGGTCGCCCACGCAGAGACGGCGAAGACCGCCGCGTCGATGTCCAGCAGGTTGTTGAACGACAGCTCCTTCCCATGGAGCTGGCGCAGGTGCGGCAACGAGCCGGCGGGCGCATCCGCCTCCGCGTAGAACGCAGCGGGTTGGTCCGGGTTCTCACCGTACCGCAGGTCCTGCACCTTGGTGAGCCGCAGCTCCCGCGTCACCCCGAACGATGCGGCCTCGCCCCCCGCGGCAGCGGCTCCCGACTCGCCGACGACGCGCGCGAGATAGGCGGCGATGGCAGCGTCGTATTCCGCCGTCCGGGCGAACGCCTTCTGGGCGAGGCGCCTCCGCAGCGCGATGCCCACGCTCCCGGCACGCAGCGCCTCGAGCACGGCATCGTAGTCCGCAGGGTCCGTGACGACGAGGACCGACTCGTGGTTCTTGGCCGCGGCGCGCAGCATGCTCGGCCCGCCGATGTCGATCTGCTCGATCGCCTCGGCCAGCGTCGCGCCCGCGGCCACGGTCTGTTCGAACGGGTAGAGGTTGACGGCCACGAGGTCCACGGTGCCGTAGCCCAGCGCCTCCAGCGCACGCATGTCCGCTTCGACGGTCCTGCGCGCGAGGATGCCCGCGTGCACGGCCGGGTGCAACGTCTTCACCCGCCCCTCCATCATCTCCGGGTGCGACGTCACGTCGCTCACGTCCCGCACCTCGATCCCCGCCTCGCGTAGGGTCCGCGCGGTGCCGCCCGTGGAGACGATCTCCCAACCCAGCTCCACGAGCCCGCGCGCGAACTCGGCAATGCCGCGCTTGTCCGATACACTCAGAATCGCTCTGGGCATGGTCGTCCGATCAATCGAGTCCCAGTGCGCGCCGGATCTCTTCCGGCGCGGGCGCATCCGCCTCGCATCCGCAGAACGCCGTGGCCAGTGCCTCGGCGTTCGGCTCCACCCCGAGGATCAACGCCTCGAGGGCGGCCGGGTAGAGCCGGTGCTCGATGCGCAGCACCCGTGCGCCCAGCGTTTCGGGCGTGTCGCCGGGCAGCACGGGCACGGGCCACTGCGCGATGATCGGGCCGGTGTCGTACTCCTCATCCACGAGGTGCACGGTAGCGCCGCTGACCTTGCAGCCCGCCTCCAACACGGCCCGGTGCACACGAACGCCGTACATCCCTTTGCCGCCGAACGCCGGCAGCAGCGCCGGGTGGATGTTGGTCATTCGTCCATGGTAGGCGCGCACCACGTCCGCGGGAACGCGCCGCAGGTATCCCGCGAGCGCGACGAAGCCGATCCCCTCGCCTTCGAGCGTGGCCAGCGTCTCGTGGACCACGTCTTCCTCCGGCCGGCCCGCAACCCCGATGACGCGCCACGGGACGCCCGCGCGTTCGGCGCGTTCCAGTGCGCCGATGCCCGGCCGGTCGGTGATGACGAGGGCGACACGCGCCGGCGTGGGCCCGTCCGGGCGGTTGAAGTGGTCCAGGAGGGCCTGGAGGTTGGTCCCGCCGCCGGAGGCGAACACGGCGATGCGCGCACTCATGCGAGGCCGCCGCCGAACTGCGGCGCGAGGAAGGGGTTCGCGATGCGCTCGTGGCCGACGGTGGTGGCCGGCCCGTGGCCCGGGTACAGCACCGTCTCGTCCGGCAGGCTCAGCACCTGCTCGCGGATCGAGCGCATGAGCTGCGCGTAATCCCCGCCCGGCAAGTCCGTCCGGCCGATGGAGCCGGCGAAGACGACGTCGCCGACGAACATCACTCCCGCATCGGCGACGTAGAGCAAGACGTGACCCGGAGAGTGGCCGGGGGCGTGACGCACCTCGAAGCGGAGGCCGGCCATCTCGAGGATGTCGCCGTGCGCCAGCGCATGATCGGGCGGAGGCGGTGGCTCGACGTACATGCCGAACATCGCGGCCTGCTGCCCCGCGTGGTCGTAGAGCGGCCTGTCCGCGGCGTGGAGGTAGATCGGCGCACCGGTGCGCGCCGCCAGCGTCGCCACCCCTTCGACGTGGTCGAAGTGGGCGTGTGTGAGCAGGATCGCCTCGAGCCGCAGCCCACGCGAGGCAAGGTCCCTGACCATGTCCTCGGCAGCACCGCCCGGGTCGATCGCCACTGCGGCCTCGCTGGCCGGAGCCCGAACCAGGTACGCGTTCTCGGCGATCCCCTGCGACACGTAGACCCGTACGTCAATGGCATCGGAAGACATGCTCGGAAGCTATCACCGTTCGCACGGCGTGCGCTACCCCGTACGCCCATGAGAGCGCCGGGGCCTCCGCGTCCACCCGGCAGCCGCCACCGCGCGGCCCCCATGGCGCCGAAAAGCGAACCGGGCCCGCGGGACGGCCCCGCGAGCCCGGTCGCGTGTTCGAGGTTCCAGGGCGCTCGTCAAACGGTGAACGAGCTGCCGCAGCCGCACGTGCCCGTGGCGTTCGGGTTCTTGAACGTGAACCCCGAGCCCATCATGGTGGTGACGTAGTCGATCTCTACGCCATCCAGGTACTGGCTGCTGAACGGATCCACGAAGAGACGGAGCCCGTTGCACTCGATGATGTTGTCATCCTCCTGGGCTTCGTCCTCGATGTTCAGGCCGTACTGGAAGCCCGAGCAGCCACCGGGCAACACGGCCACACGCAGACCGGCCGTCTCAGCCGCGCCCTGCTCCTGCATGAACTTCTTCACCTCGGCAACCGCCGCCGGTGTGACCGTGAGGTTCATCTCTCCTCCGTTGGGAATCTCTGCCTCGGCCCGCCTCTGGACACGAGAACCAGTACACGTCACGAGTCCGCAGGTTTCAGTATGAACGATAGATGCATTCGTCGGGCCGTGTCAACCCTGCATCGCCCTCCTCCGCCCGTCCGGCGGAAGCGCCGGAAAACGGTCCCGCCTCCATTGTCAACCCCTTGCGAGCACGGCCCGGGCGGCGGCCTGGAGATCGGCCTCGATCCGCACCCATTCCGGCGCGTTCGGCGCCTCTCCTTCGCCGTAGCCGGTGCGGACCAGGATCGCGGCGGCGCACCCGAGCTGCCGCGCCGGCAGCACGTCCTTCAGCCGGTCTCCGATGCAGACGGAGCGGGACAGGTCGAGTCCGAGCTCCCGTGCGGCCCGCAGGTACAGCCCGACGGCGGGCTTGCGACACTCGCACGGCCCCGTGTAGTCCGGATGGTGGGGGCAGTGATAGACGCCGTCCAGACGGATGCCTTCCCGGGCGAGCAGTTCTTCGATCCGCCGCTGCACGGCACGGAACTCCCCTTCGCCGTACAGCCCGCGGGCGATGCCGGACTGGTTGGTCACGACGACCAGGGCGTACCCTGCCTCGGCCAGGGCCCGGAGCGCCGCCGCCGCTCCGGGCACCAGCTCCACCCGCGCCGGATCGGCGAGGTAGTTCCGTTCGACCACGATCGTGCCGTCCCGGTCCAGGAACACGGCCGGGCGGCCGGGCGATGGCCTGCTGCCGCGTGGCGTGTCGGCGCCGTCGCCAGCGCGTTCAACCACACGCATCGCACACCGCCCGCACCAGCGGGGCCTCCTCTTCCGGCGCGACGGTGCGGAGGTCCAGGACGACCCGTCCGTCCTGGATTCGCGCGACGACGGGCGGCGTCGCGCCGCGCAGCCTGCGCACCACTTCGTCGGCCGGGGTCTCCACCTCCAGCGCGACGAGGGTGGTGGGCAGCGTGGCCTCCGGATACGCGCCGCCGCCCACAGCGGATTCGCCCGGCAGCGTCGCGGCGCTGATCCCGGCCTGACGGAGGCGTTCCGCGACCCCGTGCGCCCGCGCGGCCAGCGCTTCCGGCTCCAGGGCGAGCATGCGGAGTGTGGGCACCTCGCGCCTTGCCTGCTCCGGATCGCGGTACAGCGCGAGCGTCGCCTCCAGGGCGGCGAGGGTGAGCTTGTCCACCCGCAGCGCCCGGCACAGGGGGTTGCGCCGGAGCCGCAGGATCAGGTCACGCCGGCCGAGGATGATGCCGGCTTGTGGCCCTCCCAACAGCTTGTCGCCGCTCATGGTGACCAGGTCCGCGCCGTCACGCAGCGCGTCGGTCGGCGTGGGCTCGGCCGGCAAGCCGAAGCTCCGGCCGTCCACCAGCAGACCGGAACCGAGGTCGTTGAGGACCGGGACGCCGCGGCTTCGGCCGAGCTCCGCGAGCTCGCGCAGCGGCACCTCACTCGTGAACCCGCTGATGCGGAAGTTGGACCGGTGCACCTTGAGGAGTACACCGGTCTCGGAGGTGAGGGCAGCCTCGTAGTCGCGCCGGTGCGTGCGGTTGGTGGCGCCCACCTCGACGAGCCGTGCGCCGCTCCGCTCCACGATCTCCGGGATGCGGAACGAGTCGCCGATCTCCACGAGTTCGCCGCGGCTCACCACCGCGTCACGCCCGAGGGCCAACGTGTTCACCGCGAGAACCAGCGCTGCGGCGTTGTTGTTGACCACGAGCGCCGCCTCCGCGCCCGTCAGCTCACACAGCAACGCGGCGCAGTGGTCGTAGCGAGAGCCGCGCTCGCCCTTGTCCAGATCGTACTCGAGGTTCGAGTACGCGCCGGCCACGCGTTGCAACGCGGCCCGTGCGGTCTCGGCCAGGAGCGCGCGGCCGAGGTTGGTGTGCAGGACCACGCCCGTCGCGTTGATGACGGGTCGGAGAGAAGGGGCGGTGCTGCGCGCGATGCGGCTCTCGACGCGCGCGGCGTACCAGCCCGTGTCCGTGGGATCTGCAGGCAGATCGCCGCCGGCCGCCAACGCCTCCCGCACGGCCGCCAGCTCTTCCCGGAGCGCGCGCACGACGAGCGGCCGGGGGGTGCGTTCGAGCAGTGCGCGGAACGGCTCGCTCGCGAGGAGCCGCTCGACCGCCGGGATCGCACGCCGCACGTCCGCCACGGTCACCTCCGGGGAGGGAACGCCGGGTCCGGCGGGATCGTGTCCCGCTGCGCACCGGCGTCCGCCGAATCCGGCGGGATGGTGTCCGGCGGTGGTGTGCCGGCACGCGCCGTATCGGGTGCTGGCGGCGCCGGCGCGGTGAATTCCGCGGCCCCTCCTCCGCCCCGAACGCCGTTGATGTTGACGATCCCGCTGAGCTCGATCCGATATCGGGCGCTCGCGCGGAGCGGCCGCGCCGGGATGACCACGAGCTCCCGCGTGGGCAAGGGAGCGGCGGCCGAATCCGAAGGGGCCCCGGACCACGTCGGGCCGGGCCGCGGCGTCGCTGCACGCGTCAGGACATCCCGCACCGCGGAATCCTGGGCCGCCTGCCCCACCCCGCTCCGGGCGAGGCTGTCCGCGTACGCGCTGTCCGCCGTAGCCCGCAGCCGGCGCTGATGCTCATCGAACTCGTGCGGCAGCATCACGCGCTCGATCGGCCACGGCGTGCTGTCCGGCAGCAGCCGGAGCGCCACGGTGACGCCGGCCGTGACGCCCGGCGCGGCCGGGTCGATGTGGTCGTCGAGATGGACACGCACATGCAGGGAGTCGGGCGCCTCGGCGCGGATCACGTTCGCAGGCGTCGTGTCCGGCACCAGCAACGTCAGTGTCAGGACCGCGGTGTCTCCGTCGGCCAGCTCGATCGCGGCGCTGTCCTGCGCCTCACGGAAGTTCGCCTGGCGGTCCCGGTTCTGGTCCATGAACGCCCGGAGGCGGTAGACCCCAGGCGGGAGGTGGCGTAGCGCGAACAGCCCCTCCTCGTCCGAGAGGGTGCCGTAGGCGACGGAGTCGGGCTCCCGCACCGCCGCGATCCACGCCCCCGCCGCCGGCTTGCCCGTCAAACGGTCCGTCACGAGGCCGGCCACCGCGGTCTGCGGGATCTCCGGGCCGGTCGAGAAGACCACCTCCAACGGATCGGTCATCAGGTTGCCGAAGAGGTCCTGCACCACCGGCTGGACGACGACGTGGTAGATGCGGTCCGGCTCCCACCCGCCACGCAACCAGATGCGCAGCTCCGAGCGGCCGCGCTCGACCCGCAGCTCGCTCGTCAGCGGAGACACCACGACCGCGTCCCGGATGCCGCGCTCGCTGATGCGCTCGTCGAAGCGGATGATGACGCGCTCATCCCGCGCCACGCCGACACTCAGCGGCGCCGGCGTGATCGAGACCACCCGCGGCGGGAGCCGGTCCGCTTCACCACCCGGCGGCGGGTACGGCCGCGCGCACGCGAAGAACACGGCGACGGCGGCCGCCCCGAACGCCGCGAACTCCCTGAACCTCACGTCAGCGCCGCGATCTTCGCCGAGAGGCGGTCGCGTTGATCCCGCAACATCTCCGCCTTCTCGCGCTCCCGCGCGACCACCTCCTCGGGCGCGCGCGTGATGAACTGCTCGTTGGCCAGCTTCTTCTCCACCGCCTCCAGCAACTTGGCGATGCGCTCCAGCTCCGCGCCGAGACGCTGACGCTCGCGCTCGAGGTCGATCACGTCGGCAAGCGGGATGAAGACCTCGGCGCCGCTGCGCAGCACGGCATGCGCGCCCGGCTGCTTCCCTTCCCCGCCCCTGCCGCCGGCCCCATCCATGCGCAGCGCGCGCACCCGCGCCAGACGACGCACCGCGCGCTCTTCGACGTCCAGCGCGCTGCGCAACACCTCGGGCACGCTGGTCAGGTGCACCTCGAGCTCCTCGGCGGCAGGCACGTCGTACTCCTTGCGCAACCCGCGCACCGAGCCGATCAGCTCGATCAGCGCATCCATGCGCGCCTCCGCGTCCGGCGCGTCCCACGCCGGGACCGGCTCCGGCCAGCGGGCCACGACCAGCGACTCCTCCCTCTGCCGGCCTTCGGGCACCGGCAGCCGCAGCCACAACGCCTCCGTGACGAACGGCATCACGGGGTGCATCAGCCGGAACGCGCGGTCCAGCACTTCCACCAGCGTGGCCCGCGCCGCCTGCCGGCTCGCCTCACCCGCCTCGCCCGCCAGACGCGGCTTCACCAGCTCGACGTACCAGTCCGCCAGCTCGCCCCAGAAGAACCGGTACAGTGAGTCCGCGGCCTCGTGCAGCCGGAACGCTTCCAGGTGCCGCGTCACCTCCCGCGTGGCGTGGGAAACCCTGGAGAGGATCCAGCGATCGGCCAGCTCGAGCGCGCCCTCGACCTCCTCGACCGTCTGCACCGGCTCGTCCCCGAGCCGGAGCAGCGCGAACCGACCCACGTTCCACACCTTGTTGGCGAAGTTCCGGCCCGGCGCGAACGTGGACTCGATGTCCTCGTAGTTCATGTAGAGGTCGGTCCCCAGGCCGGCGCCCGAGACGATCGTGTAGCGGAGCGCATCCGCGCCGTACAGCTCGACCACGGCCAGAGGGTCGATCCCGTTCCCCAGCGACTTGGACATCTTGCGCCCGAGGTGGTCCCGCACCGTGCCGTGCAGGTACACCTCGCGGAACGGCTCCTTCCCCATGAACTCCAGGCCGGCCATGATCATGCGCGCGACCCAGAAGAACAGGATCTCCGGCGCGGTGACCAGCGTGCTCGTCGGGTAGAACGCCTTCAGGTCCTCCGTCTCGTCCGGCCAGCCGAGCGTCGAGAACGGCCACAGCCACGAGGAGAACCAGGTGTCCAGCACGTCCGGATCCTGTTCGATCTCGGCGGAGCCGCAGCGCGGGCAGTGCGTCGGGTCCTCCCGCGCGACGATCGTCTCGCCACACCGATCCGCGCGGCAGTACCACACCGGGATGCGGTGACCCCACCAGAGCTGGCGCGAGATGCACCAGTCCCGGATGTTCTCGAGCCAGTCCTCGTAGACCTTCGTCCAGCGCTCGGGCGTGAAGCGCACCCTGCCCTCGCGGGATGCGGCGAGCGCCGGCTCCGCGAGCGGCCGCATCCGCACGAACCACTGCAACGACAGCCGCGGCTCCACGACGGTGTCGCACCGGTAGCAGTGCGGCACCGAATGGGTGTGCTCTTCGATCCGCTCCACGAGCTGCTGGGCCGCCAGCGCCTGGATGACACGCTCCCTCGCCTCGAAGCGGTCGAGCCCGCGGAACGCCTCGGGCGCGTTGTCGTTCATCGTCGCCTCGGCGGTCATCACCTCCAGCGCGGGCAGCCCGTGGCGCCGGCTCACCTCGAAGTCGTTCGGGTCGTGGGCGGGCGTGATCTTCACCGCGCCGCTGCCGAACTCGCGGTCCACGTACTCGTCCGCGATGATCGGGATGCGCCGGCCGGTGAGCGGCAGCTCCACCTCGCGCCCGATCAGTGCACGGTACCGCTCGTCCTCCGGGTGAACGGCCACGGCAGTGTCGCCGAGCATCGTCTCGGGCCGCGTCGTCGCAACGGTGAGGTAGGCGCGGCCGTCCGGCAGCCTGGGCAGCTCGACGCCCTCCGGCGGTTCATCCACCAGCGGGTAGCGCAGGTGGTACAGCTTGCCGACGGTCTCCTGGCCTTCCGCTTCCTCGTTCGAGAGCGCCGTGAGGCAGCGCGGGCACCAGTTGATGATGTAGTTGCCCCGGTAGATCAGGCCCTTCTCGTACAGCCGGACGAAGACCTCGCGGACCGCCCTCGACAGGCCGGGGTCCAGCGTGAAGCGCGTGCGCGACCAGTCGCACGACGCGCCGATCGCCTCAAGCTGCCGCAGGATCGTGGATCCGGTCTCACGCACCCATGCCCAGACGCGCTCGACGAAGGCCTCACGACCGAGGTCGTAGCGCGTCTTGCCTTCGGCGGCGAGTTGGCGCTCGACCACGTTCTGCGTGGCGATCCCGGCATGGTCCGTTCCCGGCAGCCACAGCGTCTCGTGGCCCTGCATCCTGCGCCAGCGGATCAACACATCCTGGACCGTGTTGTTCAGCCCGTGGCCCATGTGCAGGACCGCCGTGACGTTGGGCGGCGGGATGACGATCACGTACGGCTTGCGGGCGCCGCTCAGGACGGCGCGGGCGTCCGCGTGGAAGTAGCCGCGCTCCTTCCAGGCGCGATAGAGGGGCGCCTCGAACGCCTTCGGATCGTACTGTGGCGCGAGTGGCTCCGTCATGACCCGAACGTTGGTTGGTCTGGGCGCAAGGGTAGCGGCGCGGCGCACGCCTCGTCAACCGCCGCCCCTCGGGGCCGCTGTCCGCGATCGGCACGCGCTGCGCCCGCGAGGGGAGTTGATACCCCGTGAGCGGCCGCGATGTGTCGGTGTGGACCGGAGGATCGCGAAGGCCGCCGCGCCCGCGGCGGTCGCGCGAGAGGGGATCGGGCGCGCGGTGGCGGCGTGAACGAGTCTCGAGCCGGCGGTGGCGGCCGGTTTGCCGATTCCGTTCAGCCGCCCCCTCGGCTCCGACGCTCCTCGCCCTCCTCGCCGAGACCGGCCTCCTCGAGGGTCAGCTCCGTCCCCTTTTTCACGTTCTCGTGGATTCCGGAGCGCGGGTTGAGGTCCTGGAGCGGCTCCTCCGGCACGTTGCCGAGTCGCCGGTGCGGCGCGGTCGCCACCAGGCCGCGGTCGATCGGCGCCGCTGGCGCCGTCGTGTGCCCCTCGACACCGGGCGCGAGCTTGCTGATCCCCTCGCTTGTCTGCTCGATGGCGCGATCGACGCCGAGCGCCCGCGAGACGAGATCCACCCGGTCATCGGGCCGATCGGCGTCGGTCCCGGCGCTCTGCCGACGCCGTCCCGTGCCGACGCGGATGCCGTACCACTGCGTTTCGGTCAGCTCGGGGGCGGCCGCCTCGAAGCGACGCCGGGTCTCGGCCAGACGGGAGCGGACGAGATCGACGTCGAGACGGTTCAGGACGGTGGCCACGCCGGGAACGCGCTCGGCCACGTGCACGGCCCGATCCGCCTCGTGCTCCGTCCGGACGGTGCCCGTCAGCTCGACGATGCCGTCCGAAAGTGCCCCGACCTCGATCGGACGCTGGCTCAGGACCGGGTCTGCGAGGAGCGCATCCACGACGCGCTCCTCGAGACCCGCGAGGTCGGCGGACAGAGCGAGCGTGGAGCGACGGCGCCGCCTCAGCCACCACCCGGCCGCCACGCTGGCGAGCACGCCGGCGGCGATCATCCAAGCGTGATCAGCGAGTCTGGATGGCCGCGCCCGCAACATCCCGTCCCCACCCCCGTTCGTGGACACTCCTGTTGCAAGGGGTGCAAGTCGCAGACCAGAGAGGCCACGGCTGTCGATCCTGGCGGCCGGGGGCTGGCGGTCACCCCGAGGGCGGCTTGGTTTCCTGGGGAGGATCGCTCTGCCGGGACGAGCCCTGTGGGTCCTGCTTGCGCTCCTGCCGCTCCCGGTCCTTGCGCTCGCGCAGCTCCCGGGCCCGCTCGTCGAACCGGTCTCGGATGCGCGCCCGGTCCGCCTGGTCCTGGATCTCCTCCCAGTCCCGTTCGCGCTGGGACTTGGGACCGAGCGACGGCGCGGGGAGCGTGATGCCGCCCAGGTGGATCCCCTCCGGCGAAATGCCCCACCGCTTGCCGTCCTTCCCCTTGATGGTCCAGTCCATGGCGCGGCGCGCGGCGTCCGCCTCCAGCGCGAGCGAGTCGTTGAGCTCTCCGAGCCGCCGGGCGAGGTGTTCGGTCGCCGCCTCCGCCGGGCTCACCGGCTTCTCCACGACCAACGGCAACGGCGCCCACAGGCGGTGATCGCCGAGGTCCCGGGGACGGAGCCGTTCCGCAGGGCTCAACACACGCCCTGCCGGCGCGTCGGTCGCCTCCCCCCGCGGCGCCGCCTCCGCCTGTGCCCCCGGCGTTGAAGCCGGGACGGGCGCCTCCTCGGGCCGGTCCCGGGCCACTTCTTCCGATGGCGCCGCCCCCTCGGCGACGGTCCGCAGCTCGTAGACCCGAAGCCCCGGCGGCGCCGTGGGACCCGTGGGAGACGCAGGAGCGCCACCATCACGGTACGGCACAGCGACCGTGATCAGGTGCCGGGACAGCAGCACAGCCAGGCCGTGGAGGATGAGCGAGATCAGGAGCCCCGCAGCCAGCGCTTTCCGGTGCGATCGGCGTCGCCGCAACGCCGGCCACCGTGCCGGTGCGGACGGCGGGACAGGCGGCGCGCCAGGCGCCGGCGAGGGCTTCAGGGCGGGCGAGCTCATCGCACGACTTGTAAACCACGAACGGGAAACCGGTTCCTGCTCACAGCAACCGTCCCAGTCGCGTGGCCGCCTCCCGCAGCCGCTCCGGCCCCTGCGTGAGCGCCAGGCGGAGGAAGCCTTCCCCGCCCGCGCCGAGGGCCGCCCCCGGCATGACCACCACCCCCTGCTCGTGCAGGGCGCGTCGCGCGAATTCCTGCGAGCCGTGCCCGCCCGGCACCGGAACCCAGAGGTACATCGTCGCGCGCGGCCTCGTCGCCTGGAAACCGTTCGCGCACAGCGCATCGACCAGGGCGTCGCGCCGCTCCCGGAACGCGGCGACGTTGCCCGGCACCCATTCGGCGTACGAGGCGAGCGCCGCAGCGGCCGCCGCCTGCACCGCCAGGAACGCACCGGTGTCCACGAAGGACTTCACCCGCGCCAGCGCAGCGATCGCCTCCGCGCCGCCGACCGCCCAGCCGATCCGCCACCCCGTCATGTTGTAGGTCTTCGACAGCGAATGGAACTCGATCGTCACCTCGCGCGCCCCCTCGATCTCGAGAACGCTGGGCGGCCGGTAGCCGTCGAACGCGATTTCGCTGTACGCGTTGTCGTAGGCCAGGAGCGCGCCGTGCGTACGGCAGAACTCCACCGCCTCCGCGAGGTACTCCCGCGGAGCGATGGCCGCGGTCGGGTTGTTCGGATAGTTCAGGTACACGATCCGTGTCCGCCGCACGACCTCCCGGGGAACGTCGCCGAAAGGAACGAGGAACCCGTTCTCGGGCCGCAGCGGGACCAGGTGAGGCACCCCGCCAGCCAACAGCGTTCCGCCCAGGTACGGCTGGTAGCCCGGATCGGGCACGATGGTCGCGTCGCCCGGGTTCACGTACGCGAGCGCCAGGTGCGCGATGCCCTCCTTGGAGCCGATCAGCGGCAACACCTCGCGATACGGGTCCACCTCCACGCCGAACCGCTCCGCCATCCAGCGGGTGATCGCTTCGCGGAACGCAGGCAGCCCGCGCTGGAAGCCGTAGCGTCCCATCGCCGGCTCGGCGGCTGCCTCGAGGAGCGCGCGCACCGCCGCGGGCGGCGGCGGCAGGTCGGCATCGCCCGCACCCAGGTCGATCACGTCCACTCCCTCCGCCGCCAGCCGCCGCTTGATCTCCGGCACATCCGCCAGCGGGTACGGCGGGAAATCTCGCATGCGGTCCGCCAGGCCGAGCATTGCCTTCCGCTCCACCCACGAGGCACCGGAGGGATCCATGCGGCAAGACGTGCACCGGCCCGGCGCCGCTGGGCCCGCCGTCAGGCGCCAAACGCGCGCAACCGCCGCGGCCCAGGCCTCGCCGCAGGCGATGGCGGATCGGGCGGGACGGATCCCGCGCGGCAGGGCGACACGGCGCGCCCCGCTAGCTCGGGCCGCGCCTCGTCCAGATCAGGATGACCCCGCAACGGGCGTCCGGCGTCATGTACTCGGGCGGAGGCTTGCTCAGGCCCTGGTACACCTCGATGCCTTCGATCGCCGAGGGCTTCAGGATGTCGTCGAGCGCCACATCGGCGCCGCCCCCGCGCCGCCCCCGCCCGAGGCCGCCGTTGAGGAGGAACCCGTCCACGTAGATCAGCGCGGGGCAGTCGCCTCGCGTGTACGGCACACGGCTCCGTCCCGAGCGCCGCAGCCAGACGCCCGGCGCCATGGCCAGGACGTCCGTCACGGCGGTCGCCCCGCGACGCCGGATCTCCTCGCCGGTGATGAACCACCCGCCCCCGCGCTGCCGACGCCGGTCGAACCCCGCCAGCAGCGGCCCGCGGTCCGGAGCCACCACTTCCAGCGGCGTCAGCGCGATCCCCCGGGCCTCCATCCGGATCTCGACGCGGTGCACCGAGGCCCCGGCCAGGTCGATCAGCGGCGTCACCGCCGTCTCATAACCGATGTGCTCGACCTCGAGCCGCACGCGCCCGCCCTGCCGGACCGAGAAGTCGAACACCCCGCCTTCGTCCGTCAGCCGCTGTCCGAGGTCGCGGCCCGTCGTATCCCGGAGCGTCACCACCGCCGCCGGGATCGCTCGCCCCGAGCTGTCGTCGATCACGCGCCCCAGGAGCTGGACCTGGGAACGACCGGACGTGGGGACGCCGGAGAGGAGAACCGCGAGGAGCCACGGGCCGACCGCTCGCATGGGCCCCGCCTGTGGGGAGTCAGGCCAACCGTCTGAAGGTATCGGGCCGCACGACGGCCTGCAATCGCACGAAAACGGCCAGCGGCGCACCCGCCTCGCGCCGCTGGCCGCATCGGCGCGTCGGACGCGTCAGGGATCGAGAGGTTTGTCCGGGACCACGAACAGCGATGGCGCCTGGTTGGCCGGCGTCGACCCGCGCGTCCCAGGGATCGTGCCCGGCGCCAGGATCACGGTCAACACCGATCCCGCCACCCGCACGCCCGGCTGGGCACCATAGATCTGCCCCTCCGGCGTCGGGATGCCGGGTCTGTTCGGCGTGGACGCGAACAGCTCCGCCGTCGAGCCGGTCGCCGCGACCACGAACCGGTACAGCGCCGTGCCCGTGAGCGCCGGGACGTTCACGTACGAACTCTGCTGGAGGTATCCGACGTTCCGGATCACCCCCGCGTTGCTGGTCGCGAAATCGTCAGGCGTCGGATCCGACTCGGATTCCACCGGGACGATATAGACGTCCACCGGCCCCGTCCCGAACGCGCCGTGCAGCGCCTTGAGCGCGATCTGGCCGTCCGGCGGCGTCGGCGGCTCCGGATCCTCCAGGACGACGAGTTCGTCGTCGCCGGTGCTGGCCCGCCCCGCGTAGATGAACGTGTAGCGCCGATCCACCTCGAGCGTGACCTGCCCATCGTAGAGCATGATCCTGGTCACGTCGATGTCGTTCGAGTACGGGAACACGCGCAGCGGGCGCGACCCCGGAGCCACCGGCTGGTACATGCCGCTCGAGGACGCAAAGGGGACTCCCAGCAGCGTCGGCAGGTTCTCCACCCGGTCGATGAAGCGGAAGTCCACGGTTCCCGTGTCCACGTTCACGTTCACGACGCGCACCAGCGCCGAAGGTTCCGGCGGGTTCACGCTGACTCCATCGTCATCGCACCCCGCGATCACGAGGAGCAGCGCAACGGGGATGATCGATTTGCCGTATCGCATAGCACCTGTCCGCTCGCGAATGGGATCTCGAACGCGCGCTAGTAGACGACTCGAAGAGCCTGGTTGTCATCCGGAGGTGGGCGGTCGCTGGACGGCTCGGCGCCGAACCCGGTGAGCGCGATGTTCGACGCGGCGACGGCCCCGGCGATCATCAGCCCGGCAAGGATCCAGCTCCGCCGCTGCGACAGCCGGCGCTCGCGCACCTCCGCGACGAGCTCCCGTCTCAGCGTCACGCGCTCGCCGGACCAGCGCACCGGGATGGCAAGGTCCAGGTGTTGAACGGCCTCGACCGCCAGCACCATGGCCGAGTCGGACACTTCCACCACACTGCCCTCGATGGACTGCACGCCCGGCCCGACCTCCTCGGCCAGGTCCACGCGGCCGCGATCCGTCACGGCGACCTTCACACGGGTCCCGGCCGGGATGTCCATCGTGACGGCGGGCACGTAGTGGTAGCAGCCCGCGAGTTGCACCGGCAGCAGGAGAGCCGCCGCCATCCGTGTCCAGGTTCCGGTCCGCATATGCGACTCACCTGTTCCCATCGCCGTACCCGTACGTGCTGCCGGCCGAGGATCGCGGCCCGCCGACACCGCCCAGGTTGTAGAACGGGATCCCACGGGCATCCGCCTCCTGGTAGGGCAGCGGGAACTCGAGCGCCGTCCCGACCGGCAAGTCACCCCACCCGCGAGCGTCGAAGAACCACACGCCGTAGGTGGTGAACGCCGTCTCCATCCGCTTCTCCCACTTCATCGCCTCCATGATGTTGCCGCACACGGTCGGGCCGTTCTTCGTGGGCACGCGCGGCACGCACTGGTCTCCGCCCGGCACTGGGTCATCGATGCTCGTCACGACGCCGCTCAACGCGGGCAGGCCGTTCTTCGTCCGCGTGATGTCGATCAGCGCCGCCGCGGCCGCGATGTTCCCCTGCCGGATGTAGCCTTCGGCCGCCAGCATGTCGTTCTCGGCCTTGGTGAAGAAGGGGAGAGGACCGACCCGGCCTGCGTCCGAGAGCGCCCGGAACCGGTAGTGATCGTACTGCGAGTTCGCCCAGCCGGGGGTGAGGTTGTCCAGCGACGCCAAACGGTTGCGGAAGTACTTGCCGCCCGTGGGGGCACCCTGCCCGCCCCGATCCGCGTTCTGTTCCTCTCTCGTGTTCCCCTGCGGGAACCGCAGGTCCGGCGTGATGATGAGGAAGTTGGTCCGCTGGTCGCGCGGCGTCGCGAGCCACTGGTCGAACGCACCGCTGATATCCGCCATCCCGATGATGTACGGCGTCATCTGGTGCCAGTTCGTGTCGCGGAAGTGGAGTGTGCCATCCAGCCACTCGTAATCCCAGCCCGCCCCGGGATCCAGCATGACCTCGAAATCGGAGGTGATCCCGTTCGTCGCGTCCGCGATCACCGCGCTCCAGTCCACCGCCGCCCGCTCCTCGGGATCCCGCGCCACCGACGCGCGCAGCCTCGCCCGGAACGACCGGATGATCTGCGCGAAGCGGGCCGGGCTCACCTGCGGCCCCCCGGGGCCGGTCAGCCAGCCGGCTGGCAACGCGGTCATGGCGGGGTGCATCGCGTAGGCGAGGGCCGAGTCGAGCTGCGCCAGGGCGTACGCGTTGACCTCCTTGTAACCCTCGAGCGGGGGCACCTCCAATGGACCATCCGTATCCCGCGGCACCCCCGCCGAATCGTACACGCACGAGAGGTAACCGAGCGCGACGCCGGCCGTGAAATGCGCGAACGCCTTGAGCCGGATCAGGTCTCCCTCGCGCCCGGTGCCGAGGGAGAAGTCCTCCTGCTTCGCGCGCTGGAGGATGTCGGCGGAGTTGCGCGCGACGAACGACAGGAACTGGAAATCGGCGTACCCTTCCGCGGAGTACGCATTGCCACGGCTGTTGTCGATCACCTGCCGCGGGATGGCGCCTCGGGGCATGCCGTTGTTCGCGAGCCCTGTCGCGGCGTTCTCGAACGACATCACCGCCATGCTCGTCTGGAGGCGAGCGATGTCGCCGAGCGTCGCGTTGATGATCGCGCCGAACTGCGCCGACGCCAGACCCTCCACGTCCGCGGGGTTCCCCAACGTGCGGCCGCGGTCCGGGTGGTTCGGGTTCGTCACCTCCAGGGCGTCGTCGCTGCAGGCCTGGAGCGCCACCACCAGGGTGATCCCTGCAAGGGATGCAACCAGTCGCCTGAGCATATTCCGAGCTCCTTCCTCGTCAGGGATCAGAATCGCGTGCTGATCGCGAACGAGACCGTCCGCGGCTGCGGGAACGTGAACGCGTCGATCGCGTTGATCAGACCGCTGCCGGCAGCGCCGCCGGAGCTCCCGATCCCGACCTCCGGGTCGAACCCGCTGTAGTCGGTCCAGGTCTTCAGGTTCCGGCCGATCACGCTCACGGTCCAATCGCCGAACCCGACGCGACCGAGCCGGTACGACAGGGCGACCTCCCGCAGCTTCACGAAGCTCGCGTCCTCCGTCGTGCGGTTGTTCGGTGCCAGGATGTCGTAGAAGCCGCCGATGCCGCTGCCGCCGCCGGGCCCCGGGCCCGCGCGGTAGTAGTAGCCCACGGGCTTCGCGGTCTCGACCGACTTGCCGCCCTGATCCACCTCGTGCGAGAGGAAGTCCAGGTAGGACCAGTGCTTGCTCTGGTTCCACACGCTCTGCCCGAACGCCCCTTCCACCAGCGCGTAGAGCGAGAAGTTCTTGTATTCGATCGTCTGCGAGATGCCGATCCGGTAATCCGGCAGCGCGTGACCCACCGGGCCGAGCTCCGGCGACCCCGTCTCCGGATCACGGATGAGGATCGGCAGCCCCCAGCCGAGCGGCACGCCGTACGGCGCCTGATCCGCCGGCAACACCGCGTTCCACAGGTTGTGCGTGATGCCCATGCCCGGGTTGTTCCCTTCACCGACCCACACGAGCCAGCCCTCGTCGTTCTTCTGGAACGCCTTCCCCGGACCGCACTGCGGCTGGAAGTCCACCGGCAGCTCCTTGCAGCTCCGCATGAACCGCCGGCCGAAGATCGTGCCGTACCGCAGGCCCTCCTCGATCCGGATGACCTCGCCCGTCGCCTGGAGGTTCGTGCCGATGAAGAACGGCGGGACGTCCAGCCTCTCGATGACCGTCCGGTTGCGCGTGTAGTTCGCCCGCGCCGTCCACCTCACGCCGTCCGGGTTCGTCAGGATCGGCACGGTCAGCGACGCCTCCCACGTCTTGCTCCGCAGCGCGCCCGCGTTCTGCCACTGCCGTGGGAAGCCCGTCGCCACGGAGGTGGGGACCGGGAGGATCTGGTTGTCCGTCAGGGCGTTGGCGTAGGTGACGCTGAGGTCGATGCGGTTGAACAACTGGAGGTCCGCACCCAGCTCCACTTCCTTCGAGACCTCGGGCCGCAGCTCCGGATTGCCGAGCGTCTCGGGCGTGAGCGCGCCGCCCGGCTCGATGTTGTACGTCTCGTACTGGGCGTAGTAGTTGGGCGCCTGCCCCGCCGTGCCGTACGATGCCCTCAACTTGAACGCGCTCACCTGATCCGCGGGGAACCACGGCTCACGGGAGACCAGCCACGCCGCCGAGGCCCGGCCGTAGGTCTGCCACCGCCGGCCCGCGCCGAACCGGGAATTGCCGTCCCGCCGAACGGCCAGGTCGAACTCGTACCGGTCCATCAGGTCGAAGAACGCGCCGGCCGAGAAGGATATCTGCCTCGTCCGCACCCTCTCGGACGAGATCTCCTCCACCAGCGTCGCGTTCTCCCCCGTCTCCACGTCCTTGACACGCAGGAACCGGCCGGTGAAGTCGCGGGCGTCGATGTCCTCTTGCTCGAACAACCAGCGGGCGGTGAAGCGCGAGTGTAGCCGGTCGAGCAACTGCGGCCGGACCGTCCCGCCCACGCTGGCGTTCACCGACTGCGTGTTCCGGGTGCCGTTGAAGATGAGCCCCTCGCTCGTCCGCGGGTTCAGGTTCGTGGTCCGGAATCCGCGGTTGTGGAACTGCTTGTAGTTGAGGTTCAGCCGATCGAGGTTGACGTTGGCATCGGCCTCGAGCCAGGGCAGCGGCGTGTAGCGGACCGTTCCGCCCGCAAGGATCCGCCAGCGCACGTCCTCGCGATCCCGGTTCTCGAACGAGTAGAGCGGGTTCTCGTTCTGCACGCCGCCCGAGCCCAGGTTCGTGCGGATGTACAGTCGGCCGTAGGAGTCACGCTGCGTGATGTCCACGATGGCGGGCGTGCGCGTCAGCCGGAACCACCCCGTGCCGCCCTCCTCCTGGTCGGTTCCGTCGAGCGTGGCGCGCGAGAAGTACGAGCTGACATCCACCGTCCACTCGTTCCCGATCCGGTGCGTGACGTTCAGCCGTCCGCCCAAGCGCTCGTAGCCCTCGAGTCCCTGGATGGCGCCCGCGTGCCTCGTGTGGCCCACGCTCGTGTAGAAGCTCGTGGACCCCACTCTCCCCATCATGCTGACGTCGTTGTTCACGAACGGCTTGGGAACGACGAGCTGCGCGACCGCGTTGTAGGTCTTGCCGGGCCACTTCGTGGCAAGGAACGCGCGTCGGAGGATATCGCCTTGCGTCGTCGACCCCAGGTCGATCGGGAAGCTCACGGGCGTGAGCGCGAAATCCCCGGGCACATCGTTCACGCGCTCTTGCTCCGCGCGGTAGTCCACGGTGCGCGAGCAGACGAAGTCGCGGTCCGCCAGGCCGTCCTGCACACAGAACCGGGTCCCCGTCGGATCCAGCAGATAAGCGTGGTAACGGGCGATGCCGAAGTCGCGCTCGATGTCGTTGAACCCGACCTCGGAGCGGACGTTGAACGTGACCTGGTCCTGGAGACCACTCGCGCGCTTCGTCGTGATCGAGATGACGCCCGCAGCGGCGCGCGAGCCGAACAGGGTCGATGCCGCAGCGCCCTTGACGATCTCGACGCTCTCGATGTCCGCCGGGTTCAGGTCCGCGATCCCGCCGCTGATCACGATGCCGTCCACTACGTAGAGCGGCTCCTGCCCACGATCCTCGCCATTGATGGACGTGGGCCCGCGGAGGATCACCGCCGGCGCAACGCCGGGGCGGCCACTGATGGACGCAATGTTGGCCCCTGCCACCTTGCCCTGGACCTGGCTGAGCGGGTTGACGGCCGGGACCGGCATCTGCGAGACGTCCACGCGTTCGATGCTGAACGGCACCTTGAGTTGCTCGATGGCGCCTCCACTCACGCCGGTCACCACCAGCCCCTGGAGCAGAACGGCCGTCTCCTCGAGCGCGATGTTCGCCGTGACGATCTGCCCTTCGGCCACCTCGACCCGCCGCGTCGTCGTCGTATAACCGAGCAGCTCCACCTCGAGGACCTGCGGCCCGACGGGAACGCCCCGGATCAGATAGCGCCCCTGGTCGTTGGTGATCGCCACTAGGTCGGTCCCCTGGACCACGATCCTGGCGCTGGCCAGCGGCCGCTGTGTCGTGGCATCCAGGATGATCCCCTGGATCGTTCCGGTACGCTGCGCCTGCGCCGTGCTTGCGCCCGGCCCTCCGAGCAGAAGGACCGCGGCAGCGCCTGCGATCAGCCAATGGCCGATCCGCCCCGTCATAGGACCTCCCGAGGGTTGGTGGGTTGGCTCCACGGCACCGCGCCGGTGCGGTGACGCTCTGTGAGACCGATTGGAGACGGACACCCGACACGCTCTGCGCAGCCGCGTTTCACGTCGCGATCACGCGCCGCGCGCTGCGCCTGCGCGTCGTGCCCGCTCCCCGATGCGCGCATGTTCCCCTGCAACGCGGCTCCGTCACCGCACTGGATTCGAGCGGACCGTTGACCGGTGGGACGTCCAGGGCTACCGTTGTCGGCACCCGACGACTGCCCTCTCACGCCGCTCCCGCTCGCGAGGTCCGCCATGAAACGCCTGCTCCTCCTCTGCATCCTTTCCGGGATCGTCGGCGCCCTCTCGGGCTGTGCGTCCGGGAGCGCCTCACGCGGAACGGCGCCCGACCGGAGCTTCATCGGGATCGACGAGATCCGCCCGTTCGCGCACGGCACCGCGTACCAGGTGATCCGGGCGCTGAGGCCCGAATGGCTCGAGGTGCCGCCCCGCACCCTGGCGCTCGGCGCGTACCGCCGCGTGTACCTGGACGACCTCTTCCTCGGCGGCCTCGAGGCGCTGGAGCAGATCTCCGCCTCTTCGATCGCCGCGATCTATTTCTTCGACGGCCCTCGGGCCACGCAGCGCTGGGGGACCGATCACTCGGCCGGAGTGATCCAGATCCGCACCCGGCACTGACTCCCACCCCGCCCCAGCACGGCGCTGGGGAGGCCGGGGCCTACCCGTCCTTCGGCAGACGTGACCTCGGTTTCTGGCGGATCCGGACTCGACGTGCGTCGAGGTCCGGCCGTATCGCTCGTCCTGCGCGCCGATGCACCGCGCCCATCGGCGCGGCGCATCAGTCGTCGCGTGGGGAGAGGACTGGAAACCCGACGGCGCAGCCCCACGTCCGTCATGGGACTGCCCCAGGGATGCAACCGAACCCGGCGGCTCGACCGGGCGACATGGCGTGTTCGTGAAGGAGAACGTCCGAGATCACGGAATCGTGACAGACGACGTCTTAGAGAGGCGCGAGACGCGGTCCAGTTCCGCCCCGTCGTCTAACCTGGTGGTTGTCACAACCGTGGAGCGCTGCGCAACAGGCAGCGGCGCGCGCAACCGCGCCCTAGCGCCGGGGCGCGCGGTAGAAGGCCTCGATCTCCGTCCGCAGCGCGTTCCAGGGGCCGGTCCGCACGGGCGCGGGTGGGAGCGATTCGAGGAAGTAACGCCCATAGCTCCGCGTCACGACGCGGCGGTCCAGCAGCACCACGACGCCCCGGTCGGCCCGCGACCGGATGAGCCTGCCGAAGCCCTGCTTCAGCCGCAACGCCGCCTGCGGAAGCATGTACTCATAGAACGCGTTTCCGCCGTTGCGCTCGATCGCCTCGACCCGTGCTGCGGTCAGCGGCTCGTTCGGCACCTTGAACGGCAGCTTGGTGAGGACCAGACCGCGCAGCGGCTCGCCGGGGACGTCAACGCCTTCCCAGAAGGAAGCCACGCCGAGCAACACGCCGCGCCCGCTCGCCGCGAACGACTGCACGAGCCGCGAGCGCGGGCCCTCTCCCTGGACGAACAACGGCCACCGTCCGTCCACCCCCCGGCGCCTCAACTCGACGGCGACGGCCCGAAGCGACCGGTACGAGGTGAACAGCACGAAAACCCCGCCGTCGCTCAGGGCGATGAGCTCCTCGACGATCTCCGCCGTGGCCAGGTCGAACGGCAGGTGGTCATCCGCATCCGGCTCCGGCACGTCGGTCGGGATGACGATCCGCGCCTGCGTCGCGTAGTCGAACGGAGACTCGAACAGCGCTTCCCGCACCCGCATCCCTCCGCCGTCCAGGCCCAGGCGCGAGCGGAGGAAATCGAACCCGTCCCGCGTGGCGAGCGTCGCGGACGTCAACACCGCGCTGTCCATCCGATCGAACAGCGCCTCTCGCAAGGTGTCTGCGAGATCGATCGGAGCTGCGCGCACCAGCACGTTGGGCTCTTTCGCCCCGCCACCACCGCGTCGCTCGAGCCAGCGCACCAACGGCACCGCGTCGCGGCCCGGCAAGAGGGCCACGCGGAGCGCCTCGGCCGTCGCACGGATGCGGTCGGCCGCGGCCTGGAGCTCGAGGAGCTGCTCCTCGAGTGCAGCTCGCCACCGTGAATCCAGTTCGATCCGTTCCCTGAGCGCGTCCAGTCCCGCCGCGAGCTCGGTCAGGAGGAGCATCAACGACTCGAGAGCGTCTACCGTCGCATCGTCCGTCGCTCGCTCATCGAGCCGCAGCATGCCCTCGTCCACGCCCGCCACCCGTGCCTCGAGCCGGGAGAACAGTTCTGCCGCCCGACGCAGCGCCTGCTCGACGCCCGGCCGGAGCTGCCGTGCGATCCGATCCAGCGCGTCCTGCTGGAGCAGATCGCTGTCGCCGGCGAGCAGCGCCGCCTCCACGGCCTGCAACACCCCGCGGCCGCGCCGGTCCAGGCGCGTGAGCAAACGCTCGATCCCACGCCGCGATACGTTGACGCCGAGGTGCGTCGTGGCGGCCTCCTCGAGGTTGTGGGCTTCGTCGAGCACGACGCGGCGATACGGAGGCAACACGGCCGGCGCCGTGTAGTTGTCCGCCGCCCTCCGCACGGCCAGGTCCGAGAAGAGGAGGTGATGGTTGACGACGAGAACATCGGCCGCCGCGGCATCACGCCGGGCGCGCTGGTAGAAGCACGCCTCGAAGTGCGGGCACTTGGCCCGTAGGCATACATCCGATTCGCTCGCGACCTCGTCCCACACCTCCGGCGAAGGCGTGAAGGGCAGGTCTTGTAGCGAGCCGTCCCTTGTGTGCTTCAGCCAGTCGAGGATCGCTTCCAGCTCGGCGCGCTCCGCGCCGGCGAAGAGCGAGCCCGCTGCAGCCGCGGCGAGGTTCGCGCGCCGGATGGACACGTAGTTGCGCCGGCCTTTGACCAGCGCGAAGCGGAACGGCTCCCCGAGCGCGCGCCGGAGCAGCGGCAGGTCCTTCGTGACGAGTTGCTCCTGGAGGTTGATGGTGTTGGTGGAGACCACCGTCCGCTCGCGGTTCAGCACCGCCCACCGGATCGCCGGCAGCAGGTACGCCACGGACTTCCCCGTTCCCGTCCCGGCCTCCGCGAGCGTGATCCCGCCTTCGTTGTAGGTGTCCACTACGAGCGCGGCCAGTGCGCGCTGCGCGGGTCTGTCCTCGTAGCCCGCGTGCCACCGGGACAGCGCGCCGCCCGGTGCGAGGTCCGCCTCCACCGCCGCCCGGTCCAACCGCACCGGCTCTCTGGGCCTGGACGGCTCCAGGACCACGTACAAGTCGCGCGCATCGTTGTCCGTGATCGCCAGGCCCACGCCCCTTGCGTGCAGCGCCGCCGCGATCGCCAGGTCCTCCTCCGACGGATCCAGGTCCCCGGAGGGATGATTGTGCACGAGCAGCATCCCCGGCTCCGCGTCGCCGGCAGCGGCGGGCACCGCCCACGCGTTGCCCCGGGCGACCACCCGCGGATCACGCACGTCGCCCGCGTCGCCCACTTCACAGAGGAAGCAGACCTCGTTGCCGCGGGCAGCGGCGATCTCCTCGCGCATGCGGCGCGCGGTCTCCGGTGTCAGGAACAGGATGCGACTCACGCCGGGGTCCTGGGCGGGGATTTCCGTGGCCGTGCTGCCGTTTGTCGACGGCACGCGAAGATACACCGAGCCATCCCGGCCGTGCCAGGCGCCGGCCGCCGCAACGAACCGGGGGCGCCGAGCCGGCGCCCCCGCGTACGCTCACGTCTTCAGCGTCTTCTTCTTCGCCGCCGGGAAGAGGACGTTGTTCAGGATGAGACGATAGCCCGGCGAGTGCGGGTGCATGTCCAGGTCCGTCGGCGGATCGCCGATCTGGTGCTGCGGGTCCTCCGGATCGTGACCGCCGAGGAAGGTCCACGTGCCCTTCCCGTACGTGCCATGGATGTACTTCACCCAGCCGGCACCTTCCTCCTCGGCAAGGACGATGACGCCGGGCTTCAGACGATCACGCCGGAACGAGGTGGTCAGGCCGTAGAAGTCGGGCAACACGTTCTCGTGGTTCTGCACCAGCATCGAAGGCACCGGGTCGAATTTTGCGCTGAACTCGAACAACACGAACGCGCCCAACGGCTGCCGCCACGGCGTGTTGACCTGGTGCCCGTCGATGTCGCTGAACGCGTTCACCGCCGGATTCGTCTGGATCTCGGCGCCCTGGAACGCCATGGTGCGATCCCACTGCATCTTCGCGGTCGCGTCGGGGTCCACCGGCGTGCCGTCGCTGAACGGAGCCGCGATGTCCACCCCCACGGCCGCGAGCGCCAGTTCGATCGTCTCCGTGGCGGTGCACATGGCGAACAGGAAGCCGCCCTCGGAGACGTACCGCGCGATCTCGTTCGCCACTTCCTTCTTGAGCGTGGGCACGTCGGGGAAGCCGAACTTCTCGGCCATCGCCTTGTTCCGTGCGACTTCCTCCTGCAACCACGGCTGGTCCGCGTAGTTGATGTAGAACTTGGAGTACTGGCCCGTGAAGTCCTCGTGGTGCAGGTGCAGCCACTCGTACTCCTTGAGCCGGCCCTGGAGGACCTCTTCGTCCCAGATCTTGTCGTATGGAATGTCCGCGTACGTCAACGCGAGCGTCACGGCATCATCCCACGGCGGCGTGTTGGGCGGCGTGTAGACGGCGATCTTCGGGGCCTTCTCGAGGATGATGCTCTCCATGTTGTTCTCCTCGATGGTGGCCCGGATCTGGGCGAGCTGACTCGCGTTGATCGGCTCGACGTAGACCCCCCTCAACGCCGCCTCACGCCTCACCTCCGGGCGATCCCGCAGCAGGAACGACCCTGCCCGGTAGTTGAGCAGCCACTCGGCGGAGAGGCCACGCTGAAGCGTCCAGTAGGTGAGGCCGTACGCCTTGAGGTGATTGGTCTGTGCCGCGTCCATCGGTGCCAGCAAGTACTGGCCGTACGACGGCGTGGCCGCGACCAACGCACTCAACGCGAGCAAGATCGAGGAGACGAAACGCATGAGACGACTTCCTTACGACTGCCGTGATCCGTTCCGGGGACGTCACGAATGCGGGATCCGGCCCTGGAGTCGGTTCAACTCGCGCCGCGCCTGTGGGACCAGGGCGCTTCGCGGGTGCTCGAGGATGAGCCGTTCGAGCAACTCGCGCGCCTCCGGGGCATCGGGATCCCGTGCGCTCACCATCATGGCCAGCGCGAGGAGCGCCGCGGGCGCCTCCGGCGCCTCCGGATGGTCGGTGATGATGGCACGCCGGATCCGTTCCGCTTCGGTCTCGAGCTCCGCGCGGTCCGCCAGTCGCGCAGCGAATTCGAGGATGGCGGGGCGTTCGTCCGCCGTCAGCTCGCTCGATTCCGCCCAGAGGATGGCGACGGCGTCCTGCGTCCTGCCCAGCGCCAGCTCGGTCATGGCGCGGCTGAGCAACGCCGCGCCCGCCGTGGAAACACGCCCGAGCAGCGTGGCCAGACCGATGGTCTCCGTCGCTTCTTCTCCGTGCAAGGCGGGCGCGGCGGCCAGCAGGGCGGCACGTGCCGCGGCCACATCTCCGCGCCGCAGCGCGATGTGGCTGCGCACGAGGCTGGTGCGAGGCCCGCTCACCCGTCCCAGCACCTCCTCGGCACGCTCCACCTCGCCCCGCCGGAGCAGCACGTCCGCGAGCGCCGCGGCGAGGCGATCCAGTTCGGGCGCTTCCTTGTAGGAGCGCTGGAACTCGGCGAACTCCCGGATCGCCTCCTCCAGGTCGCCTTCCCGGGCGGTCAGCTCGATGCGGAACGCGGTCGCCTGCCTCCGTTCCGGTGAGCCGGCGTCGAACGCTTTCTCCAGCGCGAGGTAGTTCTCCCGCGCGGTGGCCGTGTCCCCCAGCGTGAGCGCGAGCTCCGCGAGCCGGCTCCGGACCGCGAGCATCTGGTTCGCGGGGCCATCGTAGGCCAACAGCTCCGAGTACGCCCAGTAGGCCAGGCGGTGCAGGTGGACACCTTCCGCTCTACGCGCGACCTCGACGAGGAAGGTCTCGCGCTCGGCCGGAGGCAGCTCCGCCGCGACCGCTCTCGCGATCGCCTCCGCCCGGGCGCCGAGCCCCGCATCAATGGCCAGCTCGGCTGCGGCCCTCCGCCGCTCCGGCGTCGGTGACGAACGCGTCAGCGCATCGATCAGCAACGGCAGGATCCGGGCGCCGCCATCCGGCAGCATGGCGAGACGGCGCCGGACGAGGGAGAAGCCCCGCGCGGTCGGCCCGATCGCGCGGTCCCACTCACGCGCCGCGCGCTCGAAGTCGCCCGCGTGCGCGTACACGTCGCCCAGCTCGAGCGCCAACGCATCCTTCCGTCCCACCCGCGAGCGGCCGCGCTCGAGCACTTGGATCGCTTTCTTGTACTCGCCGCGCGCCTCCCAGACGCGCGCGATCTCGCGATACGGCGTCTCGACGCGAGGCATCCGACGGATCCACGCGTCTGCGGCCCGCTCGAGTTCGGGCAATGCGTCGAGCGCGGAGTAGGTCCGCACCAGCATATGATGCCCGACGACGGACGACGGATCCTCGGCGAGCAGCCGCTCGATCGGCGGGATGATCTCCGCGAGGCGCCCCTGGATCCGCAGGATGCGTTCGAGCGAGAGCAGCGCGCTCACCGAGGTCGGGCGACGCTCGAGCACTGAACGGAGGATGCGCTCCGCACCCTCCAGGTCGCCGGCGGCCTCGCGGACCGCCGCCTCACGGAGCTGCTGGATCTCCTGTCCGCCCTGGCCGTTGATCTGCTGCGCGGCCGCAGGCCCGGCCCACAGCAACGCGCAGGCGACCGCACAGGCGAGCGGTCGCGCGCGCGCCAACCGTCGGTTCGCGCTGACCGTCATCACCTCCGCTCTCCGCGCGGTTCCTCGCTCCGACCGCGGTTCAAACGATCGAAGTACTCGAGCACCAGGCGGCGGTACGCGGGCGGCAGCATCCGGAGCTGCTCCGCATCCGGCGCCGGGAAGCGCTGGGAAGCGTCCACGAGGCGCGTGTCCAGCGGCCGGCCCGTGGACGGCGTCACGTTGCTCGGCCGCTCCGCAACCCGCTCGTCGCTGACCTCATCGCGCTCGAGGGTGCGGCCGGCGTCGAGCAGCCGGTGGAACAACCGTTCCTGGCGCGCGAGCACGTCGGCGTTCAACCGGCCGCCGCTCAGCTCCCGCGAGAGCTCCTCGGCCTCCCGCGCCAGCTCGTCCAGGCGGCCGAGCAAGTCTCCGCGGCCGCCCAGCATGTCGTTCATGCCGCCCAGCTTCTGGGCGATCTCCTGCTGTCGCCGCGCCAGCTCCTGGAGCTGCTGGCTCATGACCTGGGGTGCCAGGTCCAACGGGATGAGCGAGCTCGTCTGGTTGTTCAGCGAGCCCTGCTGCCGCGCCAGACCGGCGAGCTGCTCCAGGGCCTCCTCGACGCCCGTCCCCGACTGCGACTGCGCGATCTGCTGCCCGTTCGCCAGCAACGCCAGCGCCAGCCGGTTCAACGCCTCGACGGACTGCGCCGCCTCCTCCGCCGGGATCCGACGGGCGCCATCCTTGCCTTCCAGCGCGTCGAGCGTTTGCTGCATGCTGAGGTTGGCCCGGCCCAACGCGGCCCCGACCTCCCGATTGATCATCGCAGAGCGCTGGGACGCCTCGGTCAGGTTCCGGCCCAACGCCTGTAGCCCCTGCTGGAGGGCGGCCTGCTCCGAGCGCATGGCCTGCATTTCGGCCTGGCTGAGCTGGCCGCCCTGCTGCTGCGCCTGCTGCATGCGTTGCGCGAGAGCGTTCTGACGCTGCGCGAGCGAGAGGGCGTCCTGCGTCGCACGCTGGACGGCTTGCTGCGTCTCCTGCTTCCACGCCTGCGCCATTCCCTGGCGCGCCGACTGGAGCGTCTGCGCCGCCTGCTGGGCTTGCTGGGCCGCCTCCTCGCCGGCTCGGCCGGCCTGCTCGCCCTGCCGCTGGCCCATTCGCTGGGCCGCCTGCTGCATCGCCTGCAGCGCCTGCTGCATCTGCTGCGCGGCCTCGCCGGTCTGCTCCGCAGCCTGGGTTTCGCCCATCTGCTGGAGCTGCTGCTGCAACTGCTGGAGCTGTTGCTGGAGCGACTGCGCCCGTTCCGCCAACGCCTGCTGCTGCTCGGCCCGGCGCGCCGCCTGCTCCGGCGAGATCTGCTGGCCCGACCGCGCGGCCTCGGCGCTCTCCCGCTTCATGGCCTCGGACAGCGCCTCCTGCTGTCGCGCCAGCTCCTGCGCCTGGTCGGCGAGCGCGTTCATCTGCTGCTCGGCCGCGGCGCGCCGCAGCAACTCGAGGCTCTGTTCGAGCTGCTGGCGGAACTGCTCCTGGTGCTGCGCGAGCTGCTCGAGCGCCCGCTGCATTTGCTCCGGGTCCAGCTCGTTGAGCGCCTGCCTCAGCTCGGCCAGCTGCTCCTTCAGCTCGGGCGTGAGGATCTGGTCGTAGAGCTGCCGCAGCTCGCGGAGCCGCTCCTGGAGCTCCGGGTCCCGGAGGCCGGCCGCCTCCATCGCCCGCTCGAGCTCGGCGACGCGCTCCCGCAGCTCCTCGACCTGCGCCAGCATTTCCTCGTGCCGATCCAGGAGCTGCTGCGCTTCCTGTACCTGCCGGTACTCCACCTCGCGCCCGTCGCTGCGCCGCTCGCCGGGCCGGCCCCGCTGCTCCGCCGAGCCGCGCCCTTGCTGCCCCGACTGTGCGCTGGCGCTCACGCGCCGTCCCAGGTCCCGGGACCGCTCGCTCAGGCGTCGCGCAGAGCGGGCGAGCTCGGACGCTTCGTTCACCAGCGTGGCGGCATCCTCCCGTACGACCTCCCTGAGCTCCGTCACGCTGGGCAGCCGGACCTTGTACGTCCGGGACACCCCCGTCTGGCGGGCCGGCGAGTTGTCGGTCACGCGCACGTAGTAGTAGAGCGTGTCGCCCGGGAGCAGGCGCCGCTGGCTCGCGTCCAGGATCGCGCGGATCGCGGCGTGGGTCCGATCGCCCTCCAGTTCGAGCGGCTGCTCCACCGGCGGCTCTCTGTCCCCCAGCGCGCTCACGCGCCAGCTCACCAGTGCGGCGTCGCGGAGGCCGTAATCGTCCCATGCGTCGGCCGTGATCGGCAGGCGCAGGTCCGGGCCCAGCAGCGTGTCGCGACCAGGATCCGTGATCTCGACCTCGGGCGCGGCGTCCGGCACGACGGAGATGTCGAACGCGGCAGGCGTGGCAACGGGTTCTTCGCCCTCGGCCCCACGCAACGCCCAGAGGTAGCGGCCGCTCGCCCGCGGTGTCCAGCGGCCCGTGAACCGGTCCGCCTGGACATCGAGCCGGACCTCGGCCTCACCCTCCTCGGCCACGAGCCGTGCGTCCTCGAGACGCCGGGTGGCCCGGCCGCGGATGTGGAGCTGGGTCCCCGCAGGGATCTCGAGCGGCGGCACGTCGCCCTCGAAGCGCTCAGCCGCGCGCTCGAGGTATGCAGGGTACACCACGTCCACCACGAGGTCGGAGACGAGGAGCGGGTCCAGCGGCACGATCCGGAACGTGTCGCTGGCGGCCCCGTCCGGCGCGGTCACCCAGTACAGCATCGGCACGTCGATGCCCGTGAGGGTGCCCACCGCGCGCTCGCCCGTCACGGCGAGGACCCGCTGCCGGGGCACGTCGCCCGCGGCGCGAGAGTGGAGCACCACCTCGCGCCGGCCCGGCGCGACGACCCGGACCTCGAGGTCGGCGCCGCGCGGGACTTCCGCGTCCCCCGGTTCGACGACCAGCGCCGGCAACGGCGGGGGCGTGAGATGGGCTACTGGGTTGAGGAGAGGCGACCACGCGGCCCTCGCCCGCTCCGGGGAGGAGAACGCGAGGGCCGTGGTCACGGCAGCGAGCATCAGGAACAGGACCAGCGCGCGCTTGCGCCGCGCCCGCGCCAGCTCGCCGAGCTCGCCGCTCAGCTCGAGGACGCTCGCGTCCGCGAGCTGGCTCTCCAGCGTGAGCTCGGCGCGCCGGAAGAGCGCACTGGAGGCGCCGGCCGGGAGGCCGTGCGCCAGCTCCAGCACCCCGCGAAGGCTCCCCGCGGGAAGGCCGCGGCGCGCTTCGGCCGCTGCGGCCACGCGGCGCTCATCCACACCGAGGACCCAGCGCGCGCCGATGAAGAGCGCGGTGCCGGCACCCACCAACGCGAAGAGCTCCAGCACCAGCGGAGCCGGGCTCGGCGCCACCCACAACCGCACGCCGCTCACGAACCACGCAGAGAGCAGCACGGTGGCCAGCACCGCGCCGAGCACGCACGCCGCGGCCACCAGGCCGTCGCGGCGTACCCGCCGCGCGGCCGCGTGGACCATGGACCTGAGCCGTTGGCCTGCCGGACTCATGACACCACCTGCGAAAGCGCGTAGAGGAAGAGGTTCACGCCCATGCGGAGCGCGGCCTCGCGGAGCTCGGGCGGGTCGCCGTGGACCTCCGGGTCCTCCCAGCCATCCCCCAGGTCGCTCTGGTAGCTGTAGTAGACCAGCAGGCGACCCTCATGGAAAATGCCGAACCCCTGGGCGGGCTTCCCGTCGTGCTCGTGGATCTTCGGCAGGCCTTGCGGGAACTCGTAGAACGTGTGGTACACGGGGTGATCGGCCGGCAGCTCGACCAGCTCCTTGTCCGGGAAGACGCGCCGGATCTCGCGCCGGAAGCTCTCGTCCAGCCCGTAGTTGTCGTCCGCGTGCAGGAACCCGCCGTTGAGGAGGTAGCGTCGCAGCAGCACGACCTCCTCGTCCGTGAACCGGATGTTGCCGTGGCCAGTGATGTAGATGTAGGGGTACGTCCAGAGCGCCGCGTCCGTGAGCCTGACGTGGGCAGGCCGGTCCGCGACCGGCAGGCCGGTCCGCTCCCGTATCGCCCTGAGGAGGTTGGGCAGCCCGGACGGGTTCGCGTACCAGTCGCCGCCGCCGCCGTACTGGAGCTGTGCGATGGTGAGGAGTCGCTCCGCCGCCGGGGGCCGCTGCAGGGCCTGCACGCTCGGCCCCGACGCCGCACTGCCCACGGCGGCCGGTGTCGCGAGCAGCAGGACCAGGCTCAGGATCAGGGCGATCAAGGGTTGCCTCCTCTCCGCTCCCCCGCCAGGGAGAGCGCGATCTCGTACGCCCGGTTACGGGCCATGCCGAGCCGATGAGCGAGTTCACGGGCGACCGCGCTGGGGCGGAGTCCTTCCTCCAGCAGCCGGGCCGCCAGCTCACGCGCCGCTGCCTCGTCTTCTTCTCGGGGGCCGGGCGCCTCTGCGCGGCCGGCCAGGACCACCACGATCTCGCCGCGCGGCGCCGCGTCAGCGTAATAGGCGGCCGCTTCGGCTAAAGTTCCACGTATCAACGACTCATGGACTTTCGTGAGCTCCCGGGCGACCACCACCCGGCGCTCCGGCCCGCACACCCGTTGCAGGTCGTGCAGGAGCCGGACCAAACGCCCCGGCGCCTCGTAGATCACTGCCGTGTGCGTCAGCGCAGCGATCTCCTCCAGCCGCTCCCTGCGTGCCCGACCCGAACGGGGTAGGAATCCGAAGAAGGTGAACGGCGCCGTCTCGAAGCCGGAGACCACCAGCGCCGCCAGGAGCGCGGATGCGCCGGGGATCGGCACGACGTCGTGCCCCGCCTCGATCACCCGCCGGACGATGCGCGAGCCAGGGTCCGACAGCAGCGGCGTGCCCGCGTCCGAGACGAGGGCGAGGTCTTCTCCACGATCGAGCCACCCGACGACCTGCTCGGCCCGGGCGGCTTCGTTGTGCTCGTACGCCGAGACCAGCGGCGTCGAGATTCCGTAGTGTCGGAGCAGGATGGCCGTTCGGCGCGTGTCTTCGGCGAGGATGCGGGACACGCTGCCGAGCACGTCCACGGCCCGGTAGGTGAGGTCACCGAGGTTGCCGATCGGTGTGCTGACGATGTAGAGGCGCGCCATGGATCCCTGCCAGGCGGGGCCGCACCCGCCCTCGCACTCCCGCAGACGGCGGGGCCCGCCGCGTCCGTCCCGCCGTCCCTCTACCTTCCCCTCCCTCCCCTACGGCCCCGCCCCTGGCACGGAGGCCGGGTCGCTCAGCGCCCCACCGGCCAGGGCAGGTGACGGTAGAAACCCTGCGCTTCGAGCGCGTAGCGGTTCTCGTAGGTGACCCGCTCGAGCAACGTCGCCGGGTCAATGCCGTCGGAGAGGCGGCTGGCCGCCGTCAGCGCTTCCAGGAGCCACGCCGCTACAGCGTCCGTCAACGCCTCTGCCTCCGCCACGGATTGCCCGCTCACGGCGCCGTCCGGCCCGATGCGATAATCCGCGAGCGCGACGTGCTTCTCGCCCGCGCGCAGCCGCGCCTCCTCGAACAAGCGAATCGCGGTCTCCGCACCCAACGTCTCGCGCAGCGCCTCGAGCGCGCCGCCCACCGTCCGCGCGTAGAGCTGGACCAGCGCAGGCGCCGCCTGGATCGGGAGCGACCGCACCGGCGGATACGCCTTCACCTCGAACGCCCGCACGCGCTCCGGGACGAACAGCCGCTCGAGCCGATCGGCCACATCGCCTCCCGAACCGTCATCCGCGACGAACGCGTGCTGCGGCGTTCCGCCATCGAGCAAAACGTAATGCACCGCGTCCCCTTCCCGCACCTCCAGCACGCCGTCGAACCGCTCCGCCTCCAGTCGCGCGAAGAGTCGCCCGGGTTGCGTCACGTCCAGGTCCGGCAGGTCCAGGGGAGGGTGAGCGACCGTCGCGAACATCGCGCAGAGCTGCGCCTCGGGCGCGCCGTAGAACGCCACGTCGCCGCGCTCGCTCTCCTGCGTGGCCCGCTCGACCACGGTCGCGATCGGCACCACGCTCCGATGGCCGGGCCGCAGACACAGCGCGTTCGCAGGCTCGCCTGCGAGCAGGAGGATCAGATCGGTCTCGTGACCCAGGAAAACCGCGACGAAGCCGGGAACACGCGACGCGCGCTCACGCTTCCCGTCGTTGAGCAGCTGGAGGAAATGGACGTAGCGGAGGCGGGTCCGCTCGAGGAAAGGCCGCTCCCGGGGAAACCGACGGATCATGACCCCTTTTCAACTCAGGAGCCCCGCACTCCCGGGGTAGAGGCGGGGCTCCCTGGAAAATTGACGTCGAGGCGTCCCGTGAGCAAGAGGCTCAGCGGAGATGCTCCTCGATCTTCCGCTCCAGGTGCGCCTTCGGGACCGCCCCGATCACCGTGTCCACGTGCTTGCCATCACGGAAGAACAGGATGCTCGGGATCGACCGGACGTTGAAGCGGACCGCCGTCCGCTGATTGCTGTCCACGTCCAGCTTGGCCACCTTGACCTTGCCGGCGTACTCCCTCGCCAGCTCATCGATCACCGGGGCCACGACCCGGCACGGCCCGCACCACGCGGCCCAGAAGTCCACGATGGCGAGGCCCTTCGCCTGCTCGATCTCCGTGCTGAAGTTCGCGTCCGTCACCTCCACCGGCTTCCCGTTCTCCGACATCTCGCTCTCCTCTTCCGCCGCCTTGGCTCGACAGCGGCCCTCGTGTTAGCTTTCCAACCGATGACGCGGCTGCAAGAAGCCGGCCCCAGGACCTTCCACTCGCCAGCCCGCGGCGCGCCGCGGGCCGGGAGCACGTCCATGCCAGGACTCCCGCTCGACCACGTCGGGATCGCCGTCCGCTCCATCGCGGAGGCGCTCCCGCTGTTCCAACTCATCACCGGCGGGGACGGTTCCCCGACCGAGCAGGTCGCCGACCAGGGGGTCGCGGTCGCGTTCGTCGGCAGCGGGCCGGCGCGCCTGGAGCTGATCGAGCCGATCACGCCCGACTCGCCGGTCGCCCGGTTCCTTGAACGCCGCGGCCCCGGCCTCCACCACCTCGCCTACGCGGTGCCGGACATCGCCGCCGCCCTGGATCGGCTGCGCCGTGCGGGCATCCGGCTCGTGGATCAGGAGCCGCGCCTCGGCGCACACGGCCGCCGCGTGGCGTTCCTCCACCCGGCCAGCACCGGCGGGGTGCTCATCGAGCTCGTCGAAGCCCCGGCCGACACGGAGACCGCCCCGACTACCGCCTCGCCGTGATCGCCTCGAGGTCGATGGACTCGACCAGCCACCCGCGCTTCTTCGACCGGACCAGCGTGTAGGCCACGGGCACCTGGCGCTCGCCGATCTGCATCCGCACGATGATCTGCTTGGCCTCCGGCCGGCCGGGCACGATCTGCTCGCCCTGGATCTCGAAGTCGTCGTGCTGGAGGATCAGCGCCGTGGCGAAGAGCCGCTTCTCGACTTCCGCGCGCGGATCCCTCTCGATCACCAGGCCTTCGGCCGTCCCCCACAGCCGCGCCATCGTTTCCAGGTCCTGCCGGTTCGCGGCTTGGAGGAAGCGCTCGACGACGAGCGACGGTGCCAGGCCTGCGGCGTCGAACGAGCGGCTCGGCTCCGCACGCGACGCGCACGCCGCGAGAACCAGAAGCGCCGGCACGAACAGACCGAAGCGTTTCATCGGATCGGACTCCATCAAACGGAGCACGCCGCTCCGCAGGCCCGGGGAGCGGCGTGAACGTTGATCAAAACGGGCGGCGGTGTCAAGCAACCGCCGGCGAGGGCGCCCCGTGGGCGGCCGGCGCCTCGGCGCGCCGGAACACCAGCGTGGATGCGCCGGGCTCCCGGTCGACGATGACCGTGTCGCCGTCGCCGAACCGGCCCTCCAGGATCTGGAGCGCGAGCGGATCCTGCACGAGCCGCTGGATCGCACGCTTGAGCGGCCGTGCACCGAACGCCGGGTCGTAGCCCTCCTCCGCGATGAGCTCGCGGGCGGCCGGCGTGACCTCCAGCGTGATCTTGCGGCCGGCGAGGAGACGCTGCACTCGCCCGAGCTGGATGTCCACGATGCGCTCCAGCTCCTCCCGCCCGAGCGGCCGGAACACCACGATGTCGTCGATGCGGTTCAGGAACTCGGGCCTGAAGTGCCGGCGCAGGATCGCCATCACCTCCTGCTCGACGATCGCCCAATCCACGCCCTTCGCGCGGTCGAGGATCTCCTGGCTCCCGAGGTTGGACGTCATGATGATGACGGTGTTGCGGAAGTCCACCGTCCGCCCCTGGGAGTCCGTGAGGCGGCCGTCATCCAGGATCTGGAGCAGGATGTTGAAGACGTCCGGGTGCGCCTTCTCGATCTCGTCGAAGAGCACCACCGCGTACGGCCGGCGCCGGATCCGTTCCGTGAGCTGCCCGCCTTCCTCGTAGCCCACGTAGCCCGGAGGCGCGCCGATCAGCCGCGCCACCGCGTGCTTCTCCATGTACTCCGACATGTCGATCCGCACCAGCGCGTCCTCGTCATCGAAGAGGAACTCCGCCAGCGCGCGCGCCGTCTCGGTCTTCCCGACTCCCGTGGGCCCGAGGAAGATGAAGCTGCCGATCGGCCGCGCCGGATCCTGCACACCCGCACGGCTGCGCCGCACCGCGTTCGCGACCACCTCCACCGCCTCGCGCTGGCCGACCACGCGCTGGCTGAGCAGCTCCTCCAGCTTCACCAGCCGCTGGCGCTCGGACTCGAGCATCCGCGAGACCGGGATCCCCGTCCATCGCGCGACGACCTCCGCCACGTCCTCCGCGTCCACCTCCTCCTTGAGGAACTTCCCGCCCTTCTGGAGCTCGGCGAGACGCGCCTCCGCCTCCTTCAGCTCCTTCTCCAGGCGCGGCACCTCGCCGTACTTGAGCTCCGCCGCACGGTTCAGGTCGCCCACCCGCGTGGCGCGCTCCGCCTCCACACGTAGCGCATCGGCCCGCTCCTTCAGGTCGCGGATGCGCATGATCTGCTCCTTCTCGGCCTGCCAGCGCGCCTTCATCGCGTTGGCCTGCTCCCGCAGCTCGGCCAGCTCCGCCTCGATCCGCTCGCGCCGCTCCTTGGCCTCCGGGTCCTCCTCCCCGGCCAGCGCGGCACGCTCGATCTCGAGCTGCGTGATCCGCCGGAGCACCTCATCGATCTCCTGCGGCATGGAATCGATCTCGATGCGCAGCCGCGACGCCGCCTCGTCGATCAGGTCGATCGCCTTGTCCGGCAGGAACCGCCCGCCGACGTACCGGTCCGAGAGCCGCGCCGCCGCCACGATCGCGGCGTCCGTGATCCGCACGCCGTGGTGCACCTCGTAGCGCTCCTTCAGCCCGCGCAGGATCGCGATCGTGTCCTCGACGCTCGGCTCGCCGACGTACACCGGCTGGAACCGCCGCTCCAGCGCCGCATCCTTCTCGATGTGTTGACGATACTCGTCCAGCGTGGTCGCGCCGACGACACGCAGCTCGCCGCGCGCCAGCGCCGGCTTCAGCATGTTCCCCGCGTCCACCGCGCCCTCCGCCGCGCCGGCGCCGACGATCGTGTGCAGCTCGTCGATGAAGACGATGAACCGCCCCTCCGCCTCCGTCAGCTCCTTCAGCACCGCCTTGAACCGTTCCTCGAACTCGCCACGGTACTTGGAGCCCGCGACCATGGCCGCGATGTCCAGCGCGACCAGCCGCTTGTCCTTCAGCGACTCCGGGACATCCCCGCTCACGATCCGCTGCGCCAGCCCCTCCACGATCGCGGTCTTCCCCACCCCGGGCTCGCCGATCAGCACCGGGTTGTTCTTGGTCCGCCGGGAGAGGACCTGGATCACCCGCCGGATCTCCTCGTCCCGCCCGATCACCGGATCCAACTTGCCCTGGCGCGCCAGCTCCGTCAGGTCCCGGCTGAACCGCTCCAGCGCCCGGTACTTCTGCTCCGGCTCCCGGTCCGTGACCCGATGGGGCCCGCGCACCGCCGCCAGCGCCTTGAGCAGCGCCTCCCGCGTCGCGCCCTGCGCCGTGAGCATCTCCCGCGTGTCCGACCGCGGGTGCGCGGCCAGCGCGATCAGCAGGTGCTCCGTGGACGTGTACTCGTCCCCCAACGCCCGCGCCTCCCCCTCGGCGCGGTCCAGGATCAGGCCCGCCTCGCGGCCCAGCGCCGGCGACGAACCGCCCGTCTGCCGCGGCAGCCGATCCAACGCCCGCCCGAGCTCCTCCCTCAGGCGGGCGACGTTCACGCCCACCTTCTCCAGCACCGGCACCACCACCGTTTCCTCCTGGTCCAGCAGCGCCTCCAGGAGGTGCAGATCCTCGATCTGCGGGTTGCCGCGCCGCTGCGCGGACGCCGCCGCCGCCTGGATCGCCTCGGCGGCCTTGACCGTCAAACGCTCGAAATTCACCGTGTCTTCTCCGTTTGCCGTACGTACCGGGAAACTGCCGCCGCACGGCCGGGGGCAAGGCACATGCCCCCCAAACCTGCCAAAATGGCTGATACCCCGCCCCAGGCGTGGCGGCGCTCCGGGAACCGCAGGCCGCGCCGACCGGCGGTGCGCCGGCGCGGCCGGGAACCCGCGCGCGGCCTGGACGATAGAATCTCGGCGCCGACGGCCGGAGGCGGCGGCCGGGAGGCGATCGGGCCGCGGTCGGGACGCGGGCGCGGCCACGGTGGCGCGGGAACGGGGGTCGGTCACCCGGACCACTGGGAGGCGGCGCTGCCGACGCAGGCAACGGCGAAGGGAGAGGCGGTCCATGGACAGTGGACAGCGGCGAAGGGGGCTGGCGTGGGTGGCGGTGGTCGCGGGACTGCTGGTGGTCGGCTGCGGCGCCGACCGGCCGACGCGCGACGGCAAGACGATCTCGCCCGAGGTGTTCGTCGAGACCTACGTGGAGCTGCGCCGCGCCGCGCGGACGCTCGATGATCCGGCCGCGTGGGAAGCGCGGAAGCGGGAGATCCTGCAGGCGCGGGGGGTGACGGAGGAGGAGCTGCGGGCGTTCGCGGAGGCACGCAGCGCCGATGTGGTCTTCATCAAGGCGTTGTGGGACACGATCGAGGCGCGGCTGGCGACGATGGAGTCCGCGCCGGGCGATTGACCCGCCTTCGCCGCCTCGGCGTTCCTGCGGAGGTGAGGCGGGCCTCGATGGCGCGCGGGCTCGGAGTGGCGCCAGGACGCTCCGTGACCGCAGGCGGCTGCTTCCAGGAGCCCCGATGCGTGTACGTGCCCCGTTGTTCCTCGTGCTCTCGTGCTCGTTGGCCGCGTGTGCCGACGTCCCGCGGCCCACGGCTCCCGAGCGCGACGACCCGGTGCTCCTCGAGGTCGAGGTCGTGGCTCCGGTGATGAACGAGATCCTGATCGCGGGCAGGACGTCGCCCGTGCACGTGCGGGCGCGGGAGGCGGGTGGCCGCGTGCACGGCGTCGGCTTCGTCGCCCGCGCCGCCGGTGGCGGTGCGACGACGGCGGTGGACTCTGCCCTCGCCGAGGTCGGCCCGCTGGCGGACACGACCATCGCCTTCCAGTTGCGCCTCCCGCCCACGCTGCCCAACGGGATCCAGGTGGACATCTACGGGTTCGCGCTCGGGCCCACCGGGCAGAGCACCTTCTCCGCTCCGCGTCACGTTCGCGCCTACGTATGCCCACCCGGCGCGGCGTGGTGCTGATCGCTGCGTCGTCCGGCCTCGAGCCGGACGGATCAACGCCCCTGCCCGATGCCCGGGGCCTCCCCGTGTCGGCGGAGCCAGCTCGCCACCACGTCCGCGCCGCGGTCCATCCCCTGCGCGCCGAGCAGGAGCACGAGGTCGCGGCGTGCAGCCCTGCCGAGCGCCAGGCCGATCGCATCATCCAGTCGAGGTCGGTACTCCACTCCCGGGACGTGCGTGCGCAGCACGCGCAGGACGACGTCTTCTTCCTCCGCCTGGACCCAGTTGGCCGCGTCCGTCGCCTCTTCGCTGGCCGTGACCACCACGGTGGCGGCGGGAACGCGCCGCAGCCAGATGGCGATCGCTTCGGCGTCGCGGCGGTTGATCTCGACGCCGCGGCGTCCGCGGATCGCGTAGACGATGTGGAGCCGTCGGTGAGGCAGGCGAGCCGCCACCTCGAACACCGCGCTGATGGCGTCCGGGTGGGCGACGGTGTCGTCCAGCACGGTGAAACGGCCGCGGTGCACGATCTGCATGCGGCGCCGCGGCGTGGGCATCGACGCCACCGCGGCCTGGACGTGCTCGATGTCCGCACCCGCGCACAGCGCGGCGGTCGCCGCCAGCGTCGCGTTCCTGAGGTTCGGACGCCCCAGCAGAGGCAGATCCAGTGTGAACGCACACGGCGCGACACTCCCGCCGTCGAGTCGCGGCAACGGCCGCCGGACCGTGAGGATCACGCGGCTCTTGCCCAATGCAGGGGCTCTCCGCTCCACGCGGACCGACACGGTCCCGCCCGGCCCGCAGCCGATCGGCTGCACCGTCCTGCGGCCGCGAACCAGCGCCTGGAGCACGCGGTCACCGGCCCGGTAGACGAGGGGGGCTCCCCTCTCCAGATGATCGAAGTAGCGCAGCTTGGCTTCGACGTAGCGGCGGAACGTGCCGTGGTACTCGAGGTGCTCGAGGAGCGCCAGGTTGGTGAAGACGCCGAGCCTGAACCGAAGGCCGTGGACGCGGTGTTGCACGAGCGCGTGGCTCGTCACCTCCATCGCGGCGAGGCGTGCGCCTCCGGCGAGCATCTCGGCGAAGGCGCGGTGGAGCGTGAGGGCGTCCGGCGTCGTGAGACGGGTGGCGTGTACGGCGTCGCGAAAGCGGATGCCCAGCGAGCCGATCGTCCCCGCAGGGATGCCGGCCCGGGCCAGGATCACATCCAGGATGGATAGGACGGATGTCTTGCCGATGGTCCCGGTGATACCGACGAGGGCCAGGCGGTCGGCGGGTCGCCCGTACCACGTCGCGCCGAGCTCCGCCAATGCGATCCTCGTGTCGGCGACGGCGAGGGCGGGAATCCCCGGCGGCACGTCGGCGCCGGCCTCCACGACCGCCGCCAACGCGCCGCGCGCGGCGGCCTCGGCCACGAAGCGGTGTCCGTCCGTGCGGGCGCCTCGAACCGCGACGAAGAGGTCGCCCGGCCTGACCTGCCGCGAATCCGCGACGACGCCGCGGACGATCTCATCCCGTGGCACCGTCCCGCCGACGGGCCGTGCATCGGTCAGCCCGGCCACCAGGTCTCCGAGCCGCATGAGCGGTGCGCCTCCGGCCCTGCGCCCCAGCGAGTGCCCCGCCGACGCGCTCCATCCCGCCCTGGGGATGGCGTAGAGATTGCACCTGTGGCCTCGCGGGGGGCGGTCGAAACCGACCGCCGGCTTCGGCCACGCGAGGGGTACAATGGCGTCGCTGGAACACGCGTATGGCGAGTGCACGGGGAACTGGCGGCTGGTCGGAACCGGGGAGAAGCGATCCATCCGCTGCGACCGCTGTGACGCCCGGTACCCCGCCACGCCCGAGAACCGGCTGGCGGCGATCGACGAGAACTACGCCGGGATCTACTTGCGCCGCCTCACCGCCGAGGGCGCATCACAGATCGACTCGGAGCGGGATGCAGCCTGAACTCCCGCTCTCCGGCTGATCTCCGCACCCACGGTCCGACGTACACGGCGTCGGCCGTCCGACCGCCGCGCCCCGTCCTCACGCCGTCGCTCGCCTCAGTACCGCGGCACTCACTCCCACTCGATCGTCGCCGGTGGCTTCGAACTCACGTCGTAGCACACGCGGTTGACGCCGCGCACCTCGTTGATGATGCGCGACGCGATCCGGCCCAGCACGTCGTGCGGGAACGGGAACCAGTCCGCCGTCATGCCGTCGCGGCTCGTCACCGCGCGCAACGCCACCACGGACTCGTACGTCCGTGCGTCTCCCATCACGCCGACGCTGCGCACCGGGAGCAGCACGGCGAACGCTTGCCAGATGTCGTCGTAGAGACCCGCGGCGCGGATCTCCTCGAGGTAGATCGCGTCCGCCTCGCGCAGGATGGCCAGCCGCTCCTCCGTCACGGGGCCGAGGACCCGGATCGCGAGGCCCGGCCCGGGGAACGGGTGCCGGCCGATCAACTCGTCCGGCAGCCCCAGCTCCCTGCCGACGCTGCGCACCTCGTCCTTGAACAGCTCGCGCAGCGGCTCGATCAGCTCGAAGCGCATGTCGGCCGGCAGGCCGCCGACGTTGTGGTGCGTCTTGATCGTCGCGGAGGGGCCGTGCACCGAGAGCGACTCGATCACGTCCGGATAGAGCGTCCCCTGCACCAGGAAGCGGGCGTCGCCGCACTCCTCGGCCGCGACCCGCTCGAACACGCGTACGAACGTCTCCCCGATGCGCCGGCGCTTCTCCTCCGGGTCCTCCACGCCCTTCAGCCGCTCCAGGAACTGCGCCGCGGCGTCCACCACGATCAGGCGCATGCCGAGATGCCGGCGGAACGTGCGCTCGACCGACTCGCGCTCGCCTTTCCGCAGCAAGCCGTGGTCCACGAAGATGCACGTCAACCGGTCGCCGATCGCGCGGTGGACCAGCGCGGCCGCCACCGCCGAATCCACGCCGCCCGAGAGTGCGCAGATCGCGCGTTCATCCCCCACGCGCTCGCGGATCCGCTGGACCGCTTCCTCGATGAACGAGCCCGGCGTCCAGCTCGGGGTGCAGCCGCAGATCCGGAACAGGAAGTTCGAAATGATCTCTTCGCCGCGGACCGTGTGGGCGACCTCGGGGTGGAACTGCACCCCGTAGATCGGCCGGTCGGCGGCGCGGAACGCCGCCACCGGGACGGTGGGCGTGGCGGCGAGGGTCTGGTAACCCGGCGGCGGCTGGACAACGTGGTCGCCATGGCTCATCCAGACCGTCGTCTGCTCGCCGGGCGCGAAGCCGTCCAGGATCTCGTCCGCCTCCAGGACGGTGATCTCCGCTCGGCCGTACTCCCGCCGCCCGTGCTCCACCACACCACCCTCGAGCTGCGCCACGAGCTGCATGCCGTAGCACACGCCCAGGATCGGGATCCCCAGGCGAAGGAGGTCGGGGCTGGCGGTGGGCACGTCTTCACCGTAGACGGACGCGGGGCCGCCCGAGAGCACAATGCCGCTCGGCCCCCACGCGCGGATCCAGTCGAGCGTCACGGTGGGCGGATGGATCTCGCAGTAGACGCGCTGCTCGCGGATGCGCCGAGCAATGAGCTGCGTGAACTGCGAGCCGTAGTCCAGGATCAGGATCCGGTTCGTAGCTCCCCCTCAGTCCAGCAGTTCGATTTCGCCTCGAACGAGGTCCTCGTACGTCTCACGACGGCGGATCAGGCGATACGTCTCGCCCTCCACCAGCACTTCCGCGGGCCGGGGACGCGCGTTGTACGTGGACGCCATGGAGAAACCGTAGGCGCCCGTGGTCTCCACGACCAGGAGCTCGCCCGGGGCGGGCCGCTCGATGTCCCGATCCAGCGCCAGGAAGTCCCCGCTCTCGCAGATCGGGCCGACGACATCCGCGCGGATCCGCCCCCGCTCCGGGTGCCGCACCACCGGCCGCACTTCGTGGTAGCTCGCGTAATGGCTGGGCCGCAGCAGGTCGTTCATGCCGGCGTCCGTGATCACGAAGGTGCGCTCACCCATCTCCTTGATGTACAGCACGCGGGTGAGGAGCACTCCCGCCGGCCCCACGATGAAGCGCCCGGGCTCGAGCACCAGCTTGAGGCCGCTGGGCGCGACGAGCGGCGCGAGCAACGCCGCGAGCTGGCGCGCATCCATCCCGGTGTCGCGCGCGTCGTACGCGACGCCGAATCCGCCGCCGATGTCCAGGTACTCGAGCGCGATCCCGTCGGCCCGCAACGCGTCCACGTGCTCGAGCACGTGCAACAGTGCCTGGCGGTACGGCTCGGGCTCGACGATCTGGCTGCCGATGTGCACATCGATCCCGCGCACCTCGATTCCCGGCAGGTCGGCCGCCAGCCGGTAGAGACGGGGCGCGTCTTCGCTCGGGATGCCGAACTTCGTCGCGCGGTGCCCCGTCCGCGTGTAGTGGTGCGGCGTGGGGCTCTCGATGTCCGGGTTGATGCGGAGCGCCACCGGCGCGCGCACGCCCATCGTCGCGGCCAGCTCCGAGAGCGCACGCAGCTCGCCTTCGCTCTCCACGTTGAACCCGTAGATCCCGGCTTCCAACGCCGCCGCCATCTCCGTCACCGTCTTGCCGACGCCGCTGAAGACGATGCGGTCCGCCGGGACCCCGGCGGCGAGCGCGCGGTACAGCTCGCCGCCGCTCACGATGTCCGCCCCGGCGCCTTCCCCGGCGAGCAGCCGGAGGATGGCGAGGTTCCCGTTCGCCTTGACCGAGTAGGCGATCAGGCGGTCCAGGGGCGAGAACGCCTCGTCCAGCTCGCGGAAGCGCTGCACGATCCCCTGACGGCTGTAGACGTACAGCGGCGTGCCGAACTCGGCCACCAGTTCCTCGGCCGGGACACCCTCGCAGTGCAGCCGACCGTCCCGGTAATGGAACGACTCGAACACGCTCCCCCTCAGTACGCCCGTGCCCACATCGCTTCGGCAACAGCCGCGCCGCCGCACACCACACACGACGTCGGCCGCTCCGGGGTCCGGAACTCCTCGAACGGCAGCACCCGGATCGTCGCGCGGGTCTCCGTCTTGACCTTCTCCTCGCAGGCCGCGCTGCCACACCAGCCCGCGTAGACGAACCCGCCGGTGTCCTCGAGGATCTCCCGCATCCTGGCGTAGTCCGTGATGCCCCGGTACGAGTTCTCCTCACGCCGCGCCCTGGCGGCCTCCAGCAGCGCGCGCTGGTAGACGTCCAAGCGCCGCCGCACCTCCACGCGCACCAGGTTCTCCTTCAACGCCTCCTTGCGCGGCAGATCGGGGATCTCGCTGCGCAGCACCAGCACGAGCTGCTCCTGCGCGACGTCGCGAGGCCCGATCTCGATACGGAGCGGCACGCCCTTGCGCTCCCACTCGTAGAACTTGGCACCCGGCGTGAGGTCGTCCCGGGCGTCCACGTGGACGCGGATCTCCTCCTCGCCCAGCGCCTTCGCCACGGCCGTGGCCTTCTCCATCACGACCTGCCGGTCCGCGTCCCCGCGGTGGATCGGAACGATCACGACCTGGATCGGGGCGAGCTTCGGCGGGCAGATGATGCCGGTGTCGTCACCGTGCGTCATGACGAGGGCGCCCACCAGGCGGGTGGACACGCCCCACGACGTGTTCCACGCATACTCCTGCCCGCCCGTCTCGGTCTGGAACTTCAGGTCGAACTGCCGCGAGAAGTTCTGGCCGAGCATGTGCGAGGTGCCGGCCTGGAGCGCCCGCCGGTCCTGCATCATGGCCTCACACGAGTACGTCCGCACGGCCCCCGGGAACTTCTCGCTCTCCGACTTCTGACCCAGCACGGGCGGCATGGCCATCCAGCCGTCCATGAACTCGCGGTAGAGGCCAAGGATGCGCCGTGCTTCCTCCTCGGCCTCCGCCTCCGTCGCGTGCGCGGTGTGCCCTTCCTGCCAGAGGAACTCCGCCGTACGCAGGAACAGCCGCGTCCGCATCTCCCAGCGCACGACGTTCGCCCACTGGTTGATCAGGAGCGGCAGGTCGCGATAGCTCTGGACCCACTTGGCGAACATGGCGTAGATGATCGTCTCCGACGTGGGCCGGATGATCAACGGCTCCTCCAGCCGCGACGCCGGATCGGGTTCGAGCCCCCCGCCTTCCGCCGCCCGGAGCCGCGTGTGGGTGACGATCGCCATCTCCTTGGCGAACCCTTCGACGTGCTCCGCCTCGCGCGCAATGAAGCTCTGCGGGATGAGCAGCGGGAAGTACGCGTTCTGGTGCCCCGTCGCCTTGAACATGGCGTCCAGCGCGCGCTGCATGTTTTCCCACAGCGCGTAGCCGTACGGCCGGATCACCATGCTGCCGCGGACCGGCGAGTAATCTGCGAGCTCGGCCCGCAGCACGACCTCGTTGTACCAGGCGGCGAAGTCCTCCGCCCGCGCCGTGAGTCCTTTGTCCTCCGCCATGTCGCCTCAGTCGGTTTCGTCCACTCCCGCTCGCGGCTGCCCGCTACCGCCGCTGCCGTCGTTCTCCCTCCTGCCGCGCAGACGCTGGAGAGCCAGCCCCACCGCAGGGACCACGAGGATCAGTACACCGGAGACGAGCCAGGTCTCCCAGAACGGCAGGCCGGTGGGGCGCAGCAACCACGCGATCAGCGCCGCCCCGCCCAAGACGGCCAGCGCTGTCGCTGCGACCAGCGCATACGTGTAGACGCGCATCTTGCGCCGCAGCCGGCCCAGCGCTTCGGCCGTCCGCGCGAGGTCGGCGTCCGTCACCACGGGGGCGCAGTCCGGTAATAGGTGTAGATCCGATGGAACTGGCGGCGGCTCTCCGGCGTCGCCCCGTCCCAACCCTGGGGCGGCACCCACTCGCCCCAGGCCGTGGGCGTCAACTCCACCTCGCCCGATCGGACCGGCGGCAGGACGTACGCGACCGCGCGCACCGCCAGCAGCGTCGTGTCCTCCTCCGCCGTGCGCGTCAGGATGTCGGTCAACGCCTGACGGACCTGCTCCTCGGTCGCCCCGGGCCCCACCAGGACGTGCAGCATCAGCCGGCCGGGGCCCGCCTCGGGAACGAGCGTGCGCCGGAAGACGTGCGCCTCCACGGGTTCGACGTCGGGGAGGTCGCCCCAACTCACCGCCGGCCCCGGGGAGCCGAGTTCCGTCGAAGTCGTGGGCGGCGGCGACGCGTCCTCGGCGCAGGCCGCCGCCACCGCTACGCTCAGGAGTCCGATCAGGTACCGCCTCACTCGATCAGCTCCTGCAAAGGAACGCGCCGTTCCGTGCCTGTCGCCATCTCACGCACCACCGCCACGCCCTCCGCCGCCTCCGCGGGCCCGATCACCACCGTCCTGCTCGCCCCCCGTGCATCGGCCTCCTTGAACTGGCGGCCGACGCTCACCGGCGTCAGCGCGTACAGGACGGACCTGCCCGCATCGCGGAGCTGGTGCGCGAGGCGCCGCACGAGCGGCCGCTCCGCCTCCGTGACCGCGACCAGGAAATAATCCACGGGGCGCAGCACCGCCGGTATGAGGCCCCGCTCGCGCAGCAGCTCCGTCAGGACCACGTCGCCCATCCCGAAGCCGATCGCGGGCAGGTCCACGTCGCTGATGGCCCGCAGCAGGTCATCGTACCGGCCGCCACCGCACACCGCGCGCAGCTCGCCACGCCGGTCGAAGATCTCGAACACGATGCCCGTGTAGTAGGCCAACCCGCGGACGATGGACGGATCGAACTTCACGAAGGCGTCCAGCCCCATGTCGCGCAGGTGCTCGAAGTAGCGCGCCAGCCGCTCCAGCTCCGCTTCGACGCCCTCCGCGTGACCATACGCCGCCTGGAGCGCGTCGAGATCAGCGTGGTCGAAGATCTCGAAGATCGCCCCGACCGTCGCGTCGTCCAACCCGGCTTCCGTCTCGAGGCGCTCGCGGATGCGCGCTTCCTCTTCGCGGCCGAGCTTGTCGATGATGGCGTACACCGCGGCGAGCGCGTTGCTCGGCACGCCCACGTGCCGCAGCAGCCGCTCCAGCAGCCGCCGATCGCTCACGCGGGCGACCACGTCCTCGGCGGTCAGACCCAACAGCCGCAGCGCGTCCAGCGCGACCGCCAGCACCTCCGCGTCCGCGCTCACGTCCGCCTCGCCCACCAGATCCACGTTCCACTGGAAGTGCTCGCGCAGCCGCCCTCGCTGCGTGCGCTCGTAGCGGAAGAGCTGCGGGATCGAGAACCAGCGGATCGGCTTGCGGAGGGAGCGCGCGCGTGCGCCCACCATGCGCGCCAGCGTGGGGGTCATCTCCGGCCGCAGCGCGACCTGCCGGCCGCCCTTGTCCTCGAAGTTGTAGAGTTGTCGGACGATCTCGGCACCGCTCTTCTCGACGTAAAGCTCGAGCGGTTCGAGCGGCGGGCCGTCGTATTCCTCGAACCCGTACCGTCGCGAGACCTCCCGCCACGCGGCCACGATGTGCTCGCGGACGGCGAGGTCCTCGGGGTAGAAATCGCGGAATCCCGGCAGACTTCGGAATGTCGGCATGGCGCGCGAATCTAGGCCGCGTGTGTCGCGTCCGGCAAGGGCTCATCCGCGCCGAACGGGGCCCGTCCCAATGCGATGAGCGCATCGCCCACGGTGTGGAACGAGCCGGTCACCACCACCGTTCCCCCCGGGCCCGAGCGCTCCCGTGCCAGCTCGAGCGCGGCCAGGAAATCGGGCACCACCTCCGCGACGAGGCCCGGCGTGGCGCGCAGCGCCTCGTGCGGGTCCCAGCGGCGGTGCGCGGGGGCGGTCGGCGGAACGGTCAGGATGCTGTGGTCCGCCGGGCGCGCCAGCGGCGGCAGCATGGCCCCCCAGTCCTTGTCGCCCAGGATCCCCACCACGAGCACGACCGGCCGGGGGAGCGAGAGGGTCTCCAGCGTCGCGGCCAGGGCGGCCACGCCCGCCGGGTTGTGCGCCACATCCAGCACCCACGTCCGCCCGTCCTCGTGGAGGATCTGCGCCCGCCCCGGCCAACGCACCGCGGCCACCCCGGCCAGCACCTCGGCGACATCCGGCCGGAGCTCCGGCGCGAGGTGCTCCAGCGCGCGCACCGCCAGGGCGACGTTCACGGCCTGGTGTGGTCCGATCAGCGGCGTGAACAGCTCGAGTTCGCCCCACACGGCGCTGGACAAGCGGAACCGCGTCCCTTCGCGGGACACGACGACGTCACGCGCCTCGTCGACCTCGAGCACGGTCAGCGGCGCACCGAGCTCGGCGGCCCGCCGGCGGAAGATCTCCCGGGCCTCACCCGCGGGCTCCGCCGTCACGACGGGGACACCGGGCTTGATGATCCCCGCCTTCTCCCGGGCCACGGCCGTGATGGTGTCCCCCAGGTACTGCGCGTGGTCCAGCGCCACGTTCGTCAGCGCGACGACGTCGGGGCGGATCACGTTGGTCGCGTCCAGGCGCCCGCCGAGGCCGACCTCCACGGCGGCGATCGCGACGCCGGCGTCCGCGAGCGCGAGGAACGCGATCGCGGTCGTCGCCTCGAAGAACGACGGCTCTTCGCGTCGGATGTGGGGCCACAGCCGGGACGCCGCGGCGACGACCTGGTCCTCGCCGATCGGGACGCCGTCCACCTGGATCCGTTCCCGGAACGTGCAGAGGTGAGGCGAGGTGTAGAGGCCGGTGACCATCCCCGCCCGCTGGAGCACGGAGGCCAGCGTGGCGGCGACCGATCCCTTCCCGTTCGTCCCGCCGACGTGGAGCGTGCGGTAGGCGAGGTGTGGGTCGCCCACGGCCGCGAGCAACCGCCGCGTCCGCTCCAACCCCCAGCGGATCCCACCGCTCAGGCGCGGGAAGAGCTCGCGGACGATCTCGTGGTAGGTGAGGGCGCTCAATCCTGCGAGGCCCCCCGGCGCAGCGACCGACGGTCCGGCCGCCCGCCCTCCTCGGCGACGGACGCCCCATCGCCACGGCCGCGCGACCGCGCCCGTGGCCCGGTGGCTGTTGCCGGCTCGGCCGCCTCCGCGCCGGCGCCCTGGCCGGCGGGCAGGCCGAGCATGTGCCGCAACAGCCGCGCGAGCGTCGCCTTCAACTCCCGGCGGTCGACGACGCAGTCCACCATGCCGTGCTCGAGCAGGAACTCGGAGCGCTGGAACCCTTCCGGAAGGGCCTGCCGGATGGTCTGCTCGATCACGCGCGGGCCCGCGAACCCGATCAGCGCGCCGGGCTCCGCCACGTTGACGTCTCCCAGCATCCCGTACGACGCGGTCACGCCGCCGGTGGTCGGGTCCGTGAGCACGGAGATGTAGGGGATCCGCGCTTCGTGCAGCTGGGCGAGAACCACCGAGGTCTTGGCGAGCTGCATCAGCGAGAGGATGCCCTCCTGCATCCGCGCGCCGCCGGACGCGCTCACCACGATCAGCGGCTTCTGCTGCTCCAACGACCGCCGCCCCAGCCGCGCCAGCTTCTCCCCCACCACCGAACCCATGCTGCCGCCGATGAACTCGAAGTCCATGACGCCCAGGTGGACGTCCAGCCCGTCCAGCCGTCCCGCGCCGGTGATGATCGCATCGCCGCGTCCGCTCTTCGCCTCCGCCGCCTCCAGCCGCGCCGGGTACGGCTTCAGGTCCACGAACCCGAGGGGGTCGGCGCTCCTCAGCTCCGCGTCGTACTCGACCAGCTCGCCGTCGTCCAGGAGGATGCGGATGTACTGCTCCGCGGGGATCCGGAAGTGGTAGGCGCAGGACGGGCACACGTTGAGGTTCTGCGCCAGCCGGGCACGGTACAGGATCGTCGCACAGCGCGGGCACTTCTCGAAGACGTCCGCCGGCAGCTCGCGGCGGTCCGCCTTCTGGAGCTTCCGCTCCGGCTTCTTGAACCAGGGCATGGTGAGGAACGCGACTCCTTCCGTTGCTCGCGGGGCGCGGCGGACGCCCTCAATACTTCCCCTGTTCGGCCGCGATCCGCTGCACCATTCCCAGCGCCAGGAAGGAGGCCAGCAGGAACGATCCCCCGTAGCTCAGGAACGGCAGCGGGATCCCCGTGATCGGCATCAGGCCGATGGTCATGCCGACGTTGACCATCACGTGCGCGAACCAGACCCCGAAAATACCGAAGACCACGATCCCGGCAAAGGGGTCGCCCTGCCGCTCGGCGATCCGCGTCAGCCGCCACAGGATGAGGCCGAAGACCACCAGCACGGCCACCGTGCCGATGAAGCCGAACTCCTCGCCGATCACGCTGAAGATGAAGTCCGTGTGCTGCTCGGGCAGGAACGCCAACCGTTTCTGCGTCCCGAGGGTGAACCCCTTCCCGAAGAGTCCGCCGCTCCCGATCGCCACGCGGGACTGGATCAGGTGCCACCCCGCGCCGCGGGGGTCCATGCCCGGGTCCAGGAACACCAGCAGCCGGGCCCGCTGGTACGGCTCGAGGGAGTTCCAGAGCGGGAGCGCGATGGCGCCGGCGGCCAGGTTGGCGCCGATCACCGCCACGCTCTCGCCCAGATAGGCACGGTAGAAGCGCAGGAAGACGATCAGCGCGACGATGTAGATGCTGAACAGCAGCGAGTGGAAGGAGAGGAACAGCCCGATCACCGGGCTCAGCAGCATGAACATGAGCCCGATGGGGGTGCCCGCCCAGTACAGCGCAGCCACGAGCAGGGCGCCGAACACCATGGCGGTGCCCAGGTCCGGCTGGAGCATGACCAGCGCCATGGGCAGCGCCACGATCGCGACCGGCGCCCATAGCCCCCAGACGGAGCGAGGCGGCTCGCGCCACCTCCCCAGCACCCGCGCCAGCATGAGGATCGTGGCGAGGTTGGCGAACTGGGCGGGCTGGAACATGACGGGGCCCAGGTCGATCCAGCTCTTGGTACCACGCGCCGTGCCGAGGCCGGTGCCGATGACCAGGGTGGCGGCGAGGAGCGCGATGCCTGCAATGTAGGCGGGGACGGCGACCCACTCGAGCCAGCGCGTCTGGATGTGCACCATGACCAGCAGGCTGGTGACCGAGACGCCCAGCCACAGGAGCTGCATCTTCCAGGCGCCCGCCACGCCGGGGTCGGGGACATCGAGCTGGCCGGCCGAGTAGACCATCGCCACGCCGAAGAGCGAGAGCCCCACGACGAGGACCGCCAGCACCGGGTCGCCGAACAGGTTCCGCAGTCGTCCGATCACTGCCACACCGCCCAGGGCGCCGGGCGCCCGACCATCAGGTGCTCGCGCAACGTCTGCACCGAGTCCACGGGCATGCCGTACTTCCGTCGCAAGTAGTAGTCCGCCGCCTTCGCCACCAGCGGCGCCGCGGTGCGGGAGCCCGATTCGCCGAATTCGACGATGGCCGAAAGCGCGATCTCCGGCGCACCCCCCTTGGGCCCGGCGATCCCGATGAACCACGCGTGGTCCTTGCCGTGCGAGTTCTGGGACGTGCCGGTCTTGCCCAGGAGCTCCCAGTGCTCGAGCGAGGAGAGGTACGCCGTTCCGCCAGGCGAGACCACCCGCCGCATGCCCTCACGGATGTGGGCCAGGTTCTCTTTGGAGATGTTCAGGTTGATCCCCTCTTCGGGGTCGGGCGGCGTCGAATCCACGGCGATCCGGGGCGGCGGGAGCCGGCCGTCGCTGGCGAGCGCCGCGGCGAAATGCGCCATCTTGAGCGGCGTTTGGTCGTTGGGCCCCTGGCCGATGGCGAGGCTCAGGACCTCGGTGGGCGTGGCGTTGTAACCGAACCGCCGGCGCCACCAGCCGGGTTCGTCCGGGAACGAGCCCGCCACTTCCAGCTCGGACGGCAGATCCACGCCGGTCTTCCGTCCGAACCCCAACCGGGACGCCTCCCGCAGGAAGCGCTCGAGCCCGATCTGGATGCCGACCTGGTAGAAGTAGACGTTGCAGGAGTGGGCGATCGCCTCGGCGAGGGTCAGGTAGCCGTGCCCGCGCGACTCCCAGCACCTGAAGTACCGGTTGCCGTACTGCATCCCGCCCCGGCACGGGATGGGCATGACCGCGTTGGGGTCCAGAAGCTTGAGCTCCAGGGCAATGGCGGCGGTGGCGAGCTTGAACGTCGAACCGGGCGGGTACAACCCTGCCGCCGCCCGGTGCAGCAGCGGCCGCCCCTCATCGGTGTTGAGCTCCCGCCAGTAGGCCGGGTCCGCTCCCCCCACCAGCGCGTTCGGATCGAAGCCCGGGCTCGAGTACATCGCCAGCACGTGCCCCGTCTTGGGCTCGATCGCGACCACCGCCCCGCGCATGCCCTCCGGGAAGATCTTCGCGATCCACTCCTGCAGATCGAGATCGAGGTACAGCCGCAGGTCCTCACCCGGCACCGCCGGCACCTTGGTCCGGGGCATGTACTCCCCGACGATCCTCCCCAGCGCGTCCACCTCCACGTACCGGACGCCCGGCCTGCCCGCGAGGCGGCGCTCGTACTGCCGTTCGAGCCCGGTCTTCCCGATGAGCTGGCCCATGGAGTAATCCTGGAACTCCGGCCGCGCCAGCTCCGCCTCGCTGATCTCCGCCACGTAGCCGATCACGTGGGCGATCGCCTCCCCTGCCGGGTAGTGGCGCTTCGGGCGCTGGTCGATGTAGACGCCGGGAAACATGAAGTGGCGCTCCTCGAGCGCCGACACCTGCTCGAACGTCAGGTCGGAAGCGACGAGCAGCGGCTGCCCCGGCAGGGCCCGCTGTCTCTGCATCAGCTGCTCGATCCGCGCCTCCGTCAGCCCCAGGATCGGCGCCAGCCGCTCCAGCGTGCTCCGGATCGTGTCCCGGGGCGCCGGCAGGATGGATAAGGCGTAGCCCGGGATGTTCTCCGCAACGATGCGGCCGTTCCGGTCGAAGATCGTGCCCCGAGGCGCCGGAATGGGGATCGGCCGCAGCCGGTTCGCATCCGACTGCAGCACGTAGGTGTCGCTCCGCAGGATCTGCGTCTGGAAGAAGCCGTACACGAGCACGCCGAGCCCGGCCAGGAGCACCGCGACCGCTCCCCGGGCCCGTCGCCGTCGCGCGTGGAGGTGAAACGGCTGCATCGCTCGCCCGTCGTCGGTACCGGAACCGCCCGCCGTGGGATCCGTGCCTGTGGGGGATCGGCCGTTGTCGGCGGCGCCTCGGCGGAAACGTCGTCTGTGGGAGCCGTTCCCGCGGACGCCGACCCGCTACCGCTCTCCGCTCACCGAACGGTACGCCGCCACGGCCGTCACGCCCGCCAGCGCTGTGTAGACGGCGGCCAGCGGAGCGAAGACCAGGAGCCACGTCAGGGGCTCAGCCTGGGCAGGCACACCGGACAGCGCGTAGACGATCACGTCGTGGAGCCACTTGCCCAGGAACAGGTAGACCAGCAGGAAGACCGTGCCGTCCCCCACGAACAGGTCCCGCGAACGCGAGCCCAGGTATCCGAGGAGGGTCAACGTCACGGCCTCCGCGCCGAAGGCATCCAGCGAGAGCGAGTCCTGGAGCAGCCCCAGGACCAGCCCGAGCCCGGCCGCGACCGCGCCCCGGATGCGCCGGGCGGCCAGGAGGAGGGCCGGCGTCAGCAGGTCCGGCGCCGTCGCCCCCAGGCCGATGGCGAGATGCAGCACGAAGTGCCCCACCACCAGCAGCCCGACCAGCACCCAGAACGTCCAGCCCCGGTCCGACGTCATGGGCGCTGCTCCCCCGCGCCGGGCTCCGCCGCCGCACGGCCGGTGTCCGCCGGCTCATCCGGCTGCCAGAGCGGCGAGAGGTCGCCGCCCTGGCCCTCCCGCTGGATCGCCACGATCACGTGGGTCACACCCTCGGGTCGCACCGCCGGCCGCAGGAGGTAACTCTTGCGCCACCCCGTGTCCGCCTCGTCGATCCCGACCACCGTCCCCAACGGAATGCCCCGCGGGTAGATCCCACCGCGTCCGGTCGTCACCACCCGGGTCCCGGGGCGAACGTCCGTGTGGAACGGCGCGCTCGTCAGCGTCAGCAGGTCCTCCTCCCGGAACCGCCCCCGCCGCGGCTCGACGATCCCCGTCACGTCTCCGTCGGACGTCATGGCGCTCGCACGGAAGTTGGGGTGCGTCCAGTCGATCCCCTGCGCCGTGTGCTCGTCCACCTCCGTGATCACCCCCAGCAACCCCCCGGGCGCCAGGACCGGGCTCCCCACCACCACGCCGTCCTTGGCTCCGATGTCGATGAAGAACGTGCTCTCCGCCCCGGGCACCCCCGCCCGGATCAGCTCCGCCGGCCGGAACTCCGGCTGCGCCCGCCCCCGCAACCCCAGCAGGGCCCGTAGCCGCCGGTTCTCCTCCGCCAGGCTGGCCTGCGCCGCCACCACCGCGGCCAGGGAGTCGCGCTCCGCCCTCAGCTGGCTCACATCCTCGCGGCGCACCCGCCGCTCGGTGAGCTCCGCCTGCATCGCCAGGAACGGCCGCAACGCCGTCCCGCGGATCGCACTCCTCAACGGGGCCTGGTAGGACGCCGGCAGGAGGAGCAGGAAGACAGCCACCAGGAGGAACCCGCCCGCGACCGCTGCATCGCGCCTCCGCCCCCTGCGTGTGCCGTCGAAGTAGTTCCCCACTTACGTCGTCAGTACGCTGCGATACTTCTCGAAGTCGTCCAGGATCTTGCCAGCGCCACGCACGACGCACGTCAGCGGCTCTTCGTCCACGTGGATCGGCAGGCCCGTCTCGTGGGCCAGCAACTGGTCCAGCCCCCGGATCAACGACCCGCCGCCCGTCATCACGATGCCGCGGTCGACGATGTCCGCCGCCAACTCCGGCGGCGTGATCTCCAGCGCCCGCCTCACCGCCTCCACGATCTGCTGGATCGGCTCCTGGATGCACTCCCGGATCTCCTGCGAGTGCACCCGCACCGTCTTGGGGATCCCGCTCACCAGGTCCCGCCCCTTCACCTCCATCTCCCGCTCTTCCCCGTTGCTGAACGCCGATCCGATCTGGATCTTGATCGCCTCGGCCGTCGGCTCCCCGATCAGCAGGTTGTAGTTCTTCCTCATGAACGTGACGATCGCGTTGTCGATCTCGTCACCGCCGACCCGGATCGAGGTGTCCGAAACGATGCCGTTGAGGGCGATCACTGCAATTTCCGTGGTCCCGCCGCCGATGTCGATGATCATGTTGCCGGTCGGCGTGTCCACGGGCAGGCCGACGCCAATGGCCGCCGCCATCGGCTCCGCCACCATGTACACCGCCTTCGCACCCGCCGCCATGGCACTCGATCGGACGGCACGCCGTTCCAGCTCCGTGATCCCGGACGGCACGCCGATGACGACCCGCGGACTGATCTTGAACAGCCGCTTCGCCGTCACCTGACGCAAGAAGTGGCGCAGCATGAGCTCGGTGATGTCCACGTCGGCGATCACGCCGTCCTTGAGCGGCCGTACGGCGATGATCCCCTCGGGCGTGCGGCCGAGCATCCGTTTGGCCTCCAGCCCGACGCCTTTGGGCTTGTTCGTCGACCGCTCCACGGCGACCACCGACGGTTCATTCAAAACAATCCCCTCGCCTTTCACATAGACGAGGGTATTCGCGGTGCCGAGATCCACGGCAATGTCGTTGACCGGGAGCAGCCGTCCCGAGTTCAACAGATTCCGGAGCCGCATAGCCTCTTCAGATTCGGCCCGATCCAGGGGCCGGCAGGGGAGCGCCAGCGTCGGCCCGCGTCTTCACGGGGAACGCACCTGCTCGCGTACCACGGGGAGACAAACCAAGTTAACGGCCACGCCCACGCGCGGCAAGCGCCCTGCGGGGTCCCGCCGGGCCCGTCCCGGCAGGCCCCCGCGGACGCCCGCCGCCGGCGCCCCACGTGGGGCGGCGGCGCCTGGGGCGGTGGCCGCCACAGCCGCCAGTTCCGTGCCCCGGCCAGGCGGAAGAGCCGCCTACCGGCCGGTGCTCCCGAACCCGCCCGTCCCGCGCTCCGTGGGCGGCAGCGCGTCCGTCTCCGCCCACTCGATGGTGAATACGCGGGCGACCAGGAGCTGCGCCACCCGTTCGCCGTGCTCGATCTCCTGGGGCTCCTGGTCCAGGTTGATGAGGGGGATCAGGATCTCGCCCCGGTAGTCGCTGTCGATCGTGCACGGCGTGTTGATGATGGTGATGCCGCGCCGCAGCGCGAGGCCGGAGCGAGGCCGGATCTGGGCCTCCGTGCCCGGCGGCAGCGCGATGGCGAGCCCGGTCGGGACCAGTCGCCGGCCCAGCGGCGGCAGGACGAACGCCGGGCCGGCGTTGCGCAGGTCCACCGCCGCCGAGCCAGGAGTGGCGTAGCTGGGGAGCGGCCACTCCGCCGGGTAGTTCTCCAGCCGGCGGACGAGGATCCGGATCGAATCCACCGGTCTAGAGCACCTCTTCGACGGGCGTGTACGGGAGCCCGAACGCCTCGGCCACTCCCGGGTAGGTCACCTTCCCCTTCACCACGTTCAGCCCCAGCGCCAGCGAGCGGTCGCTGCGGCACGCCTCCCGCCAGCCCTTGTTGGCGAGCGTCAGCGCATACGGGAACGTAGCGTTGGTCAGCGCCAGGGTCGAGGTGTACGGCACCGCACCCGGCATGTTCGCCACGCCGTAGTGAATGACGCCGTCCACGACGTAGATCGGGTTGTCGTGGGTCGTGGGCCGGATCGTCTCCACGCAGCCGCCCTGGTCCACCGCGACGTCCACCACCACGGCGCCCTGCTTCATCCGCTTGAGGTCCTCGCGCCGCACCAGGTTGGGCGCCTTCGCCCCGGGCAGCAGGACCGCCCCGATCAGCAGGTCCGCCTGCTCCAGTTGCGCCAGGATGTTGTGGCGGTTGGAGTACAGCAGCGTCACGTTCGCCGGCATGACTTCCGAGAGGTAGCGCAGGCGGTTGAGCGAGATGTCCAGGATCACCACCCGCGCCCCCAGCCCGGCGGCCATGCGCGCCGCGTTCGAACCCACTGTTCCGCCGCCGAGGATCACCACCGTGGCCGGCGCCACCCCGGGCACGCCGCCCAGCAGCACGCCGCGGCCGCCGAAGTACTTCTCCAGGTACTTGGCGCCCTGCTGCACCGCCAGTCGGCCCGCCACCTCGCTCATGGGCGTGAGCAGCGGCAGTTCGCCCGTCGGCAACTGTACCGTCTCGTAGGCGATCGCCACCGCGCCGGACTCCTTCACCGCACGGGTGAGGGCCTCGGACGCCGCGAAGTGGAAGTACGTGAAGATGACCTGGTCGGGCCGCATCAGGGGCCATTCCGGCTCGATCGGCTCCTTGACCTTCAGGATCATCTCGGCGTTCGCCCACACCTCCGCCGCACTGTCCACGATCGTCGCGCCCGCCCGCGCGTACGCATCGTCATCGAATCCGCTGCCCAGGCCCGCACCGCGCTCCACCAGGACACGGTGCCCCGCCTGCACGAGTGCCTCCGCGCCCGCCGGCACCAGCGCGACGCGGTTCTCGGCCGTCTTGATCTCCCTCGGCACACCGATGACCATGTCCACTCATCCGCTCATTTCGTGTTCGTCTGATCAGCCTGCCGGACCCAGCCGCAGCACGACCTGCCGTTCCGGGTCCAGGAACTCCGCCGCGACCTCCGCCACCTGCTCCAGCGTCACCGCCTCGACCCGGGCGATCAGCTCGTCCAGTGTCAGGAACGGCTCATCGTACAGCGCGAATCCGGCCAGCCGGTGCAGCCGGGCACCGCTGGATTCGAGCGACAGCATGAGCTGTCCCTTCACCTGGCCCTTCGCGTCCTCCAGTTCCTGCGCGGTGAGGCCCTCTCGCGCGACCTTCGCCAGCTCCTCGCGCACCACCTCCACCGCACGGTCCGCCCACTCCGGGCGGGTACCCACGTAGACGCCGACCTGACCCGAATCCGCGTAGAACGACTGGAACGAATAGACGGCATAGGCGAGTCCCAGCTCCTCCCGCACCCGCTGGAAGAGCCGCGAACTCATCCCGCCGCCGAACGCGTTCGAGAGCAGCACCAACGCGTAGCGCCGCGGATCGCCGTGGCCGAAGGTCCGCGTGCCGAACACCACGTGCGTCTGCGCCGTCGCGCGTTCGACCCGCACCTCGCGCGGCTCGACCGCCGGCGCAGGCGCAGGTCGCCTCGCCCGCTCGCCCGACGGCGCATCCCCGAACAGCTCCGCGACCCGGGCGACCACGTGCTCGTGCGAGATGTGGCCCGCCGCGGCCACCAGGATGTTCTGCCGGCAGTACGCCCGCCGGTGCAGCCTCTTCAGGTCCGCGGCACGCAACGAGCCCACCGACTCGCGCGTCCCGAGAATGCTGAACCCGTAGGGGTGATCGCCCCACAGCGCCTGGGCGTGGAGGTCGAACACCAGGTCGTCCGGCGTGTCCTCGACCGTCGAGATCTCCTCGAGCACCACCTCACGCTCGAGCTCCAGGTCCTCCTCGCGCAGCAACGGGTGCAGCACGAGGTCCGCCAGAACGTCCAACGCGGCATCCACGTGCTCGTCCAGCGTCCGCGTCTGGAAACTGGTGTGCTCCCTCGTGGTGTAGGCGTCCAGCGAGCCGCCCAGCCGCTCCAGCGCCAGCGCGATCTCGCGCGCGGTCCGCCGCTCCGTGCCCTTGAACACCATGTGCTCGAGGAGATGGCTGACGCCCATCTCGTCGGCCGACTCGTACACGGACCCTGCATGGACCCACACGCCGACCGCCGCCGAGCGTACGCCAGGCATCTCCTCCGTCAGGACAACGAGCCCGTCGCCGAGATCGGCGCGCGCGAAACGATCCGCCTCCAAGACCCCCTCAGAGCGCGGCCTTGCGGGACAGCCGCAGCCGACCCTTCTCGTCGATGGAGAGCAGCTTGACGCGCGTCACGTCTCCCTTCTTGAGCACATCTTCGGTCCGCTCCGTCCGACCTTCCTGGAGCTCCGAGATGTGCACCAGCCCCTCCACGCCCGGCAGGATCTCCACGAAGGCGCCGAACGACGTGGTGCTCTTCACCACACCCTCGTAGACGCGCCCGATCTCTGGCTCCTGCACGATCGCCTCGATCATCTGGCGCGCCCGCTCGCCGCCTTCCGCTGACACACACGCGATCGTCACCAGGCCGGAGTCGTCCACGTTGATCTCGGCGCCGGTCTCCTCCTGGATCCCGCGGATCGTCCTCCCCTTCGGCCCGATGACCTCGCCGATCTTGTCCGGGTTGATCTGCATCGTGATGATCCGCGGCGCGTACCGCGACAGCTCGCTCCTCGGCGTCGCGATCGTCTGGTCCATCACGTCGAGGATGTACATCCGGGCCTCGCGAGCACGCTCCAGCGCCTCCCGCATGATCTCGATGGTCAGGCCCTCGATCTTGATGTCCATCTGGATCGAGGTCACGCCCTTGCGGGTGCCGGCGACCTTGAAATCCATGTCGCCGAGAGCGTCCTCGAGGCCGAGGATGTCCGTCAGCACGACGACCTTGTCGCCCTCTTTGATCAGGCCCATCGCCACGCCGGCGCAGGCCGCGCGGATCGGCACGCCCGCGTCCATCAGCGCCAGCGACGCGCCGCAGACCGACGCCATGGACGACGAGCCGTTCGACTCGAGGATGTCCGAGACGACGCGGATCGTGTACGGGAACTCCTCGTAGGGCGGGAGCAGCGGCTGGATCGCCCGTTCCGCCAGCGCGCCGTGCCCGTACTCGCGCCGCGACGGCCCGCGGACCGGCTTCACCTCGCCCGTCGCGAAGGGCGGGAAGTTGTAGTGCAGCATGAAGGACTTGGAGACTTCCTGCGGCACATCGATGCTGTCGATGCGCTGCTCGTCCGCCGTCGTCCCCAGCGTCACCACCGCCAGCGCCTGGGTCTGGCCACGCGTGAAGAGCGCGGAGCCGTGCGTGCGCGGCAGGAGACCGACCTCGCACGTGATGGGACGGATCTCGTCCGGCCGCCGGCCGTCCGCGCGCTCGCCCCGCTCCAGGATCTGGCGACGCATCGTCTCCTTCTCGATCTCGGACAGCACCGCGTCAACGGCCTGTTCCTGCCCCGGGAACTCCTCCGCCAACGCCGCCAGCACGTCCTCGCGCAGCGCCGCCAACGCCTGGTTGCGCTCCGCCTTCTCCCTCAGGTTCAGCGACTCGGCGATCCGGTTCCGCGCCAGCTCCTCCACCCGGCGGCGCACCTCCTCGGGCACCTCCAGGGGCTTCCATTCCATCTTCGGCACGGACACCTCGGGCAGCAGCTTCTGCTGGATCCGGATGAGCTCGCGGATGCCCTTGTGCGCGACGAGGAGCCCTTCCGCGATCTCTTCCTCTGGCACCTCGATGGCGCCGCCCTCGACCATCGTGATCGCCTTCTCCGTCCCCGCGACCACGATGTCCACGTCACTGAACTCGAGCTGCTGGAACGTCGGGTTCAGCACCCACTGCCCCTGGATCCGTCCGATCCGCACCGCCGCGACGGGTCCGGCGAACGGGATCTTGGACATGTTGAGGGCGACGGACGTCCCCAGGAGGCCGAGCACATCCGCGTCGTTCTCCTGGTCCGCGGACAGCACGTACACGAAGACCTGGACCTCGTGCATGAAGCCGTCCGGGAAGAGCGGTCGGATGGGACGGTCGATCTGGCGGGCAGAGAGGATCTCCTTCTCGCTGGGCCGGCCCTCGCGCTTGATGAAGCCGCCCGGGATCTTCCCCGCAGCGTAGCTCCGTTCCCGGTACTCGACGGTCAGCGGGAAGAACGGCAGCGACGTCGGCTGGTCGTTCACCACCGCGGTGCAGAGCACCACCGTCTCGCCGTACTGCACCAAGCACGCGCCGTGCGCCTGCCTGGCCACGCGGCCCGTCTCGATGACCAGGCGGCGACCCGCGAATGTCTCCTCGACTCTATGCATACGCTGTCCTGACTGTGTGAAACGGACCGGACACACGTGCACCCGGTCCCCGATCCGCTCAGTGCCGCAAACCCAGGTCCTCGATGAGCTGCCGGTACCGCTCCAGGTTCTGCCGCTTCAAGTACTCGAGCAGCCGGCGCCGCTTTCCCACGAGCATCAGCAGGCCGCGCCGGCTGTGGTGATCCTTCGGGTGCTTGCGGAAATGCTCCGTCAGGTGCTCGATCCGCGCCGTGAGCAGCGCGATCTGGACGGCGGTGCTGCCGCGGTCGTTGGGGTGGAGCTGGTACTTGCGGATGATCTCGTTCTTGTCGATCGGCATGGTACCCGTGCCTCCTCGAGAGTCTACGCTGATCGGGAAGCGAGCGGTGTCTCGTTTTTCCCTATCCCTTTAGTCTAACTCTTGTCGAAACTTCGAGCAAGCGTCGCCCCCGGCGGCCAGGGCCCGGCGCGCCGCCGCCCGGTCGGCGTGCATGGCCTCGATGAGCGCCTCCACCGAGTCGAAGGCGCGGATCTCCCGCAGCCGTGCCCAGAACTCCACCTGGACCTGTTCGCCGTAGATGTCCCGGTCGAAGTCGAAGAGGTGCACCTCGACGGTCGCCTGCGCACCCGTGAACGTGGGCCGGGGGCCAAGGTGCAGGACCCCGTCCACGTAGCCGTGGCGGCGGAGCGCCGCGCGAACCGCGTAGATGCCCTCGAGCGGGAGCAGCTTGTCCGGGTCGTCCACCTGGATGTTGGCGGTCGGGAAGCCGAGCGTGCGGCCACGGCCATCGCCCCGGACGACCACCCCGCGAACGGCGTAGGGGCGGCCCAGGGCGGCGGCTGCCGTGACCACATCGCCTTCCCGGAGCGCACGCCGGATCCGGGTGGAGGAGACGACGGTGCCGTCCAGCTCGACGGCGGGGACGACGTCCACGGGGAAGCCGAACTCGGCGCCGAGCTCGCGGAGGGTGTCGATGCCGCCGCTGCGGTCGCGCCCGAAGGCATGGTCGTAGCCGACCACGAGGTGGGCGAGCTGGAGGCGCCCGATCAGGATGTCCTGGACGAACTCGCGCGGCGTGAGCCGGGCCATGGCCTGCGTGAACGGCAAGAAGACGGCGTACTCGACACCGGTCTCGGCGAGGAGGTCGCGCTTCTCGGCCGGCGTCGTGAGGAGCCGGGGCGCTGCCTCGGGGCGGACGACGCGGAGCGGGTGAGGGTGGAACGTGACGACCACCGCCGGCCGCCCCGCGGCGGCGGCGTGCCGGCGGAGCTCCTCGAGCACCCTCCGGTGGCCACGATGCACGCCGTCGAACGTCCCGACGGTGATGGCCGCGCCGCGCGGGAGCGGGGGCAAGCCGGGCTCGGCGGGCAGTCCCAGCGCCGGGTCAATCATGGGGGAACACCTTCCGGGGAGCCAGGCGCCCGCCGGTCGGCTCCGCAATGGCGATCAGTCGGCCGGCGTGGAGGATGCGCACCGGTCCCGAGGCCGGCGATCCCGGCGGCGCCGGCACGGGCCTCCCGGAGCCCAGGGCCCGGAGTGCAGCCTGGTCCACGGCGACCGCCGGCAGGTGCCGGAGCGCTTCCGCGGGGGAGATCAGGGCCCGGGCACGGGCAGCCGGATCCTCGAGTCCCGAAAGGGGCAGCGCGTCGTCCACCTCGTGGGGGCCGATGGCGGTCCGCCGGAGGGAGACCAGGTGAGCGCCGGTGCCCAGGGCCTCGCCGACATCGCGGGCGATCGCCCGCACGTAGGTGCCGGCGCTGCAGCGCACCCGGAACCGCACGTCCGGGAGGTCCAGCCCGAGCACGTCCAGCTCGTAGACCGTCACCTCGGCGGGCGGCGCCTGCACGGCCTCGCCCCGCCGGGCGAGCCGGTACAGCGGCACGCCCCCCACCTTCTTGGCGGAATACTCGGGCGGTCGCTGCAGGAACGTGCCGACCTGCTCCCGGAACACGCGCACGATCGTGTCCGCGTCCAGTTCACGCCACCGCTCGTTCTCGCCGGTGACCGTGCCGGTCGGATCACCGGTGTCCGTGGTCACGCCGAGCCGCGCGACCGCCACGTAGGTCTTCGGCAGGCCGGTGAGGTACTCCGCGATCCGCGTCGCCCAGCCGATGCAGAGCAGCAGCAGCCCGGAGGCGAACGGGTCGAGGGTGCCGGTGTGCCCGATCCGCCGGACCCCGAGCGCCCGCCGCGCCAGGGCCACGACATCGTGGGACGTGGGGCCCTCCGGCTTGTCCACCGGCAGCACGCCCGCAGGCGCCTCAGCCGTCATCGCTGCTCGTCGGCTGATCATCGCCCGCACCCGCTCCACCGGCACCCGATCCCGCGTCCCCGCCCGTCCGCACCTCCCGGAGGAGCTGCTCGATCCGCATGGCGTGCTCCAGCGAACGGTCGAGCTCGAAGCGCAGCTCCGGGACTCGTCGGATGTAAAGGCGCTGGCCCAGCTCAGCGCGAATGAACGAGGCCGCGGCCGCCAGACCCTGCAAGGCCTCCGCCTTGCGCGCCTCGTCCCCCATGATCCTGACGTAGACGCGCGCGTGGAGGAGGTCCGGCGTGACCTCGACCTCGGTGATCGTCACATGGCCGATACGCGGGTCCTTGACCTCGCGCTGGAGGATCTCGGTGATCTCGCGTCGGAACTGCTCTCCCAGCCGTTCGACTCGACGCCGTGCCATCATCCCCTTGCCGTTTCACACCACCCCGATCGCGACCGGTCGTCGCGGCCGGAACGCGATGCGGCGGCCGACCAGCGTCGGCCGCCGCGCTCCCGTTCAGTAGAACGTGCGGTAACTGTCAATGATGCGTGTCCGCGGGTCCGAGCTGACGAGTCGGTCCGCGCTGTCCAGCACGGCTTCTGCGTGCCGCCGCTCCCCGGCGGCCACGCAGGCCGTCAGTTCGGCCCGCTGCCAGAGGTCGTGATGTCCGGTCTCCGCCACCGAGATGTTGAACCGGTCGTGGAGCCGCGCCTTCAGGCTCTTCAAGACCGACCGCTTTTCCTTCAACGACTGGCAGCCAATGACCTCGAGCTCCCAGCCGATGACTCCGATCACCACGGCAGTACCGTCTCCGCTGGTGGACGGGCGGCCGCTGCGTCAACTCCCTTCCCCGCCGGCGGCCCCGGCGAGCGAGCGGGCGACGGACTCGACGCGGTAGCACTCGACGATGTCGCCCACCTTGATGTCGTTGAAACCGGCGATGCTCAGGCCGCACTCGAAGCCCTCGCGCACCTCCCGCACGTCATCCTTGAAGCGCTTGAGGCTGGCCAGCTCACCATCGTAGATCTGGACGCCATCGCGCACGACGCGCACCCGGCCACGCCGATCCATGACGCCCTCCGTCACGTAGCAGCCGGCCACCGTGCCGACGCGCGGGACGCGGAAGAGCTGCCGCACCTCGGCGGCGCCCAGCAGCACTTCCCGCTCCTCCGGTGTGAGCATGCCCTCGAGCGCCGCCCGCACATCCTCCACCGCCTCGTAGATGATGTTGTAGAGGCGAATGTCCACGCCCTCCCGCGTCGCGACGGCGCGGGCGTTGGCATCCGGTCGGACGTGGAAGCCGATGACGATGGCGCCGGCCGTCGCTGCCAACAGCACATCCGACTCGTTGATGGCGCCCACGCCGCGGTGGATCACCTCGACCTGCACCTCGTTGGTGGAGAGCTGCTCCAGCGCGTCGGACAGCGCCTGGACCGAACCGTCGGCGTCGCCCTTGATCACCAGGTTCAGACGCGTGGTCTGACCCTGCGCGAGCATCTTCCCGATGTCCGTCAGCTTGACGCCGCGGCTCTTGATACGGAGCTGCTTCTCGCGCTCGAGGCGCTGGCGCGTCTGCGCGATCTCCGCCGCCCGCTCCGCATCCATGACCACCAACGAGTCACCGGCCTGCGGCACGCCGGACAGGCCGAGGACCTGCGCCGGGACGCCCGGGCCGACCTCCTCGATGTGGTTGCCGCGCTCATCCAGCAGCGCGCGCACACGGCCATCGTAGAGGCCGCACACGAACGCGTCGCCGACGCGCAGCGTGCCGTTGGTCACCAGCACGGTGGCGACCGGACCTTTCCCCACGTCCAGCTTCGCCTCGATCACCGTGCCCACGGCCGGGCGGGACGGGTTGGCCTTCAGCTCCAGGAGATCGGCCTGGAGCAGGACCTTCTCGAGCAGGTCGGCCACTCCCTGCCCCGTCTTGGCGCTGATCTCCGCGCACAGGACATCGCCGCCGAACTCCTCGACCACAACCGAGTGCTCCAGGAGCTCCTGCTTCACGCGCATCGGGTTCGCCGTCGGCAGGTCCACCTTGTTGATCGCCACGACGATCGGTACGCCCGCGTTGCGCGCGTGGCTGATCGCCTCGACGGTCTGCGGCATGACCGAGTCATCGGCGGCGACGACGAGGATCACGATGTCCGTGATCTCGGCGCCACGTGCACGCATGGCCGTGAACGCCGCGTGCCCCGGCGTGTCCAGGAACGTGATGGACCGGCCTTCCCCGAGGTCCACGTGGTAGGCCCCGATGTGCTGCGTGATGCCGCCCGCCTCGCCGGCAATGACGTTCGTCTTGCGGATGTAGTCCAGCAGCGACGTCTTGCCGTGGTCCACGTGACCCATCACGGTCACCACCGGCGGACGCGGAACGAGCTCGCCTTCGCTGTCCTCGATCTCCTCGATGAGGTTGGCGCCGTACTCCTCCTCACGGACGGCGCGATAACCGAACTCGTCCAGCAGCAGCTCGATCTGGTCGAAGTCCAGCCGCTGGTTGATGGTGACCACGAGGCCGAGGTTCTTGAACGCGCTCGAGATGATCTCGGTCGGGCTGCGGCCGATCAGCTCGGCGAGCTCGGCGACCGTCAGGAATTCGTTGACCCGGACCGTCTGCGCCTCCTCTGCGGCGCGACGCTCGCGCTCGGCCTCCCGCTCCAGGCGGCTCGGCGACTCGTCCCGGCGGTGGCGACGCTTCCGGGTGCCGCCCTTCAGCTCCGCCATCACGCGCTGGATGTTCTCCTGCACCGCCTCCTGGTCTACGCGCTGGCGCTTCTTCTTGCGCTTCTCCTTCTTGCGGCGGCCGTCGATCGCAAACCCCTCGGCCTGGATGCGCACCTGGCCGCCGGGGCCCGCACTCGCGGCGGGCGCCGGCACCGGGCGCACCGGCGGCAGCCCTTCGGTGACGCGGCGGGGACGCGGCCGCTCCTCCGGCGCGGCCTCCGCCGCCGCAGCGGCGGGACGCTCCACCACCGGCTCCGCAGGAGGCTCCGGCTGCGGCTCGGGCGCGGCCGCCGGCTCTTCCGCAGCCGCCTGGGGCGCCGTCGGCTCCACCGGCTCGGCTGGCTGCGCTGGCTCCGCCGGCTCCGCCGGCGCGACGGCCTCGGCCGCGGCAGCGGCCGGCGCCTCGGCCTCCTCGGGCGCCGGCGCCTCCGCGACCACGGGGCCCGGGCTCTCCACGACCACCGTGGTGCCGGTCGGCTCCTCGCCGCCCACCGTGACCAGATCGGCGCCTCGCTCCGCGGCCTCCATCGCTGCCTCCGCAGCGAGCGCCTCTGCGGCTTCGGCCGCGACGGAGGTGGACGAGTCCGCCTCCGTCACCGTCACCTCGGGCTCGGGCGCGGGCTCCTCGACCTTGCGGCGGCGACGGCGGCGGCGGGTGCTCGACTGCGCGTCTTCAAGGACGGCTTCGATGGCCGCCTCGGTGTCCACGCGGCCCATGCGCCGCTCCCGCTCGAAGCGTGCACGCAGCTTCGCCACGACGGCGTCGTCGACCGCGGACGCCTCCGTCCGAACGGCGACGCCGATCTCGCGAAGGAGCTGCAGCATCACTTCGGGCGCGACCCCGAATTCTCTGGCGACCTCGTATACGCGCATAACCGTGTGCACCACCTCTCAATGAAACGTCCGCTACTCCGCCCATCCACCGCCGTTGGCCTGCCCGTCCCCAGCGCCTGCCTCCGGTGCGGACAGCAGTTCTGCGACCCGCGCTGCGAACCGCTGATCCGTGATCCCCACCGCACTCAACGGCGCGCGGCCCACGGCCCGGCCCAACGCCTCGCGGTCGAAAGCCACCACGAAGCGAACTCGCCGCGCGGCGAGGAGCGGGAGCAGCTTCTCCCGGCTGTTCGCCGACGCATCCGCCGCGACGACCACGAAACGGATGCGGCCCGCGCGGACCGCCTGTCTGACCTGCGCCGTGCCCGGCACCACCGCGCCCGCGCGGGTGGCCAGGCCGAGGAGTCGGATCGCGGCGTCAGGATCCCGCATCCTCCTGGTCCGCCTTCCCCTCTGCCCCAGCACCGCCCCTGGCGCTGAGGTTCGGCAGCCCGAGGATCTCCGCCGCCACCTCCCGGGCCTCGGCGAGCTCCGCTTCACTCGGGCCCACGCCTTCACCCGCCTCCGGCCCCGACTCCTCGACGGTGAGCTGCTCGATCAGGCGCAGCACCTCGTCCGCATCCTCGGGCGTGAGGCCCGGGATCCGGAGGAGGTCTTCCCGCTCCAAGTCAATGATATCCAAGAACGTAGTATACCCCGCGCTCTCCAGCGCCGCCAGAGTGGAGAGCGGCAGATCGAGCTCACGCAGCGGGAAGTCCGCGACCTCGTCCTCCGATTCGCCGCCGCCGAACAGCGCCTCCTCCGCACCGCGCTCGAGCCACTCGCGGCTGCCATACAGATCGATCTGCCAGCCCAGCAACTGACTCGCCAGCCGCACGTTCTGCCCGTTGCGCCCGATCGCCAGCGAGAGCTGGTCCTCGTCCACGATCGCCGTGATCACACGGCGCGCCGAGTCACTGATCACCTTCGCGACCTTCGCGGGCGCCAGCGCGCGCCGGGCGAAGATCTCCGGGTCCGGGTGCCAGGGCACGATGTCGATCCGCTCGCCGCCCAACTCGCTCACCACCGCCTGGACGCGCGAGCCCTTCAACCCCACGCAGGCGCCGACGGGGTCAATGGACTCGTCCCGCGAGTACACCGCCACCTTCGTCCGTCCACCGACCTCGCGCGCGATCCCCTTGATGTCCACGATACCCTGGTAGATCTCCGGGACCTCCAGCTTGAACAGCGCCGCCACGAACATGGGATCCGCACGCGACAGGATCAGCCGCGGCCCCTTGGGCGTCTCCTCGACCCGCTTCAGCACCGCACGGATCGGCTCGCCCTGACGGAACCGCTCCCGCGGGTTCTGCTCCTTCCACGGGATGATCGCTTCCGCCTCCCGGGTCTTGTTGAGCATCACCACGATCTTGCCACGCTCGACCTGCTGGACTTCTCCGCTCAGCAGCTCGCCGATCCTGTGCGAGTACTCCTCGCGGATGCGCTGGCGCTCGCCCTCGCGGACTCGCTGGATGATCCGCTGCTTGGCGGCCATCACCGCGTTGCGGCCGAACTCCGAGAAGTCCACCGGGATCTCGAGCACGTCGCCCGGCTCGAACTCCGGATCGTCCCACCGGGCCTCCTCGAGGGAGATCTGCCGCGAGGGGTCCTCGACCTCCAGCACCACTTCCTTCAGCACCGTGATCTGGATGTCGCCCTTGTCCTCGTCGATCAGGATCTCCGCCTCGACGTTCGGCCCGAACCGCCGCGCGAGCGCCGCCATGATCCCGTCGCGGATCAGATCGTGGAGCTCCTCACGCGAGAGGTTCTTGTTCGCGATCATCTCGCGGAACGCCGCGAGCACCTGCGTCGCATTCGACATAGGCCTTCCTGCCTGGTGAATCCGCTGCCCGGCCGCTCACGCCGGGTCGCTCCACCGGAACACGAGATTCGCCCGCGCGATCTGACTACGCGGGACCTCGACCTCCTCGCCGTCCTCGAGCCGCAGCCGGACCCGCTCCTCGCCGTCGGTGCTGATCCCGAGCAGCGTGCCGGTCAACCGGCGTCCCCGCCCCGCCAGCGGCCCGTATCCGGTCAAGGCGACCTCCTCGCCCGCGAAGCGCTCAAAGTCGCGCGCCCGCACGAGCGGGCGCTCCACACCGGGCGAGGACACCTCGAGGACGTACCGCTCGGGCAGGCCCTCCACCGTGTCCAGGTACGGCTCGAGCGCGCGGCTCACCCGCGCGCAGTCGTCCAGCGTGACGCCGCGGTCTCCCGCGGCGACGTCGATACGGAGCCGGAGCACCGGCCTCGTCCGGGAGCCGGCCCGTTCCAGCTCGACCAACTCGAACCCGAGGGATTCGAGCCTGGCTTCGAGTTCTCGCTCGAGCGAATCCCAGTCCATGGCAGCCCGTCAATAAAAAAGTGGGGGTACATCCCCCACTTCTCCGGCCACCGATCCGTGGCAGCCTGCACGTGGTGAATATAACTCGACTTGCGGCACGGCGCAAGGGCTCCGGCGCACGGCCGAGTCCCCTCACGGACCCTTCACTCGACGGCTGCCCGCGGCGCCCCCGGCAGCTCACCCGCTCCGCCGCCCCCCGACCCACCGGGTTCATACCCCCGACACGCCAGGACGGGCAGTCGTGGGTAGCGCGGGAACGACGGGTCCGCCGCGGAGCGGCGGCAGAGGTGGAACACCGATCCCCGTCGGCTCCGCACGATCCGGTCGTGGACGCAGGTCGCGCACAGGCCCGCGGCCACGCCGCCGGGGGTCGCGTCACCGGCCTGCATGGGTCGCGCTCCCCTCGCCTCCGGGCCCGGCAGCCGCGGCGCTCACCCCCCCGCCCCCGGCCGAAGCGCCAGGCCGGCGAACTGCCGCCCGGTGTGCCCGGCGCGATGGGAGAAGAAGGGGGACGGGCCACACCGCGTGCAGAACTCGGAGACGGTGATCTTGGCCGGGTCGAGCCCCAGCCGCATCGCCCGGTCCACCAAGACCGCACGCAGGTCCACCGGCGTGGGCCGGGTCGGCGCCGGCAGCCCCAGCGCCGCGTGCACCTCGGGGCCGACCTCGTAGCACTCCCCGCAAATGGCGGGGCCGCAGTGCATGTGCAGCGCGCCCGGCCGCGACCCGGCGCCGACCAGCGCCCGGACCCCCGCCTCCAGGATCCCGGCCGCCGTGCCCCGCCAGCCGGCGTGCAGCAGCGCGATCGCGCGCTCCTCCGGGTCCACGAGGAAAACCGGCACGCAGTCCGCCACGGAGACGGTGAGCAGCACCCCCTCGGCCCGCGTCGCGTGGCCGTCCGCGGCATCCGCGAGGGTCAGCCCAGGCGCGCCCGACCCGTGCCAGAGGAGCCGCGCGCCGTGGACTTGCCGCGCGTGCACCGCCCGCTCGCAGCCCAGCTCATCCCGCAAGGTGCGCCAGCGGCCCAGCGCCGTCCCGACGGGGACGCTGCCCGAGAGCCCGAGATCGAACGGCTCCGGACCGTCCCCCCGGCCGGTGATCCCCTGGATCAACCAGGGGAACCGGGCGGCCCAATCCCGGTGGACGTACCAGGGCACGGGCCCACCCACGCGTTCCTCCCGGACCCGGGCCACCACGGCGCTCCCCGGCATCGGCCGAACCGTCCGGCTCAGGCGCCCTCGACCGGGATCTGACGCGACCGGCCCTCCAGCTCCTCGACGCGCCGGCGCAGCTCGGCCACCTCTTCGCGCAGCGCCTCGAAGTCCCGGCGCGGCACGAAATCCAGCCGCTCCCGCGCCTCGCCCATGGCCGACTGCGCCCGCTGCATCGTGCGCCGCATCGCCTCCCGCGCCCGCTCCGGCGAGGGCGCGCCCCGCTGGCGGATCTCCTCGATCGTCTCGTCGATCGCTTCCTTGAACGCGTCCAGCACGCCCAGCCAGGCGCGCAGGCCCTCCCGGCTCCGCATCTCCTCACTGCTCATCGTCGTCTCCCGGTCGTTGGGTGCTCTCTCAGACCTCGCGCGAGTCCTGTCGCTGGATCCGCGCGCCCAGCATGCGCAACCGCTCGTCGATCCGCTCGTAGCCGCGCTCGATCTGGCCGGTGTTGTAGATGTGGCTCTCCCCCTCGGCGCACAGCGCGGCGATCAGCAAGGCCATGCCGGCGCGGATGTCGGGGCTCTCGACCACGCCAGCGTGGAGCCGCGAGGGCCCGACGACGACGGCGCGGTGCGGATCACAGAGCACGATCCGCGCGCCCATCCCGATCACCTTGTCGGCGAAGAACATGCGCGACTCGAACATCTTCTCGTGGATCAGGATGGTGCCCCGGCACTGGGTGGCCACCACCAGCGCGATCGAGGTGAGGTCCGCGGGGAACGCGGGCCACGGCCCGTCGTCGATCTTCGGGATGTGCCCGCCCATGTCCATCCGGATCTCGCGCTCCTGGTCCGCCGGGACGAACAGGTCGGACCCGCGGATCTCGCAGCGGATGCCGAGGCGCTCGAACGCGAGCAGCGTGGAGTCCAGGTGCTCGACGGCGGCGTCCTCGATCAGGATCTCGCCGCCCGTGACCGCGGCCAGACCGATGAACGAACCGACCTCGATGTGGTCGCTGCCGATGCGGTACCGCGCGCCGTGCAGCCGCTCCACGCCCTCGATCTCCAGTACGTGGGTGCCGATCCCGGAGATTCGCGCACCCATGGCGTTCAGCAAGTGACACAGGTCCTGGACGTGGGGCTCCGCCGCGGCGTTGCGCAGGCGTGTCGTGCCTTTGGCGAGCACCGCGGCCATGATCGCGTTCTCCGTGGCCGTGACGCTCGGCTCATCGAGGAAGATGTCGGTGCCCACCAGGCCATCGGTCTCGATCTGGTAGCCGCGGGTGGCCTGGACGCGGGCGCCGAGGCGACTGAGCGCGAGGAAGTGGGTGTCCACGCGGCGCCGGCCGATGACGTCTCCGCCGGGCGGGGGCAGCATCATGCGGCCGACGCGGGCGAGCATCGGCCCCGCCAGCAGGATGGAGGCGCGGATGCGCGCGGTCAGCTCGGGCGAGAGCTCGGACGCCCGCACCTCCCGGGCCTGGAGCCGCACGGTGTTGGGCGCCACCCACTCGAACTCGACACCGACATGGCCGAGCAGCTCCAGTAGGGTACGGACGTCCCGAATGTCCGGGATGTTCTCGAGGATGACCGGCTCGTCCGTCAGCAGTGAGGCGGCCAGCGCGGGCAGCGCGGCGTTCTTGTTGCCCGCCGGCCGGATCTTCCCGCGGAGCGGGTATCCCCCTTCCACAATCAGCTTCGGCATCTGGCTACTCCCCCTGTGGCGCTGCCCGCCGCATCGCGTCCCGGCCCATCCCCCGACGGGCCGGCCGCAGTGGAGCGGGCTCGGTCCGCCCCGGCCTAACCCTGTGTGATTTACACGACATCGATCCGAACGTTCAGCGGCTCACCCTCCACCTCGAGCACGTTCGCCATGGTCCGGTCGCCGACCCGGTTGAACTGGAGCGAGACGCGGCTCGCTCCCACGGCCAGCCGCAAGACGTCGAGGTAGCGGAGGCGCGGCGGCAAGTGAGGCCGCACGAGGCGCAGCTCCTGCCGCGTCGCCTCGGGCTCGATCCCGAGGATGCCCTGGATGACGGGGAACAGCGCCCCGGCCGCCCACGCCTGGGGAGAACACGACACCGGGTAAGCGACGGGCGCATCGGTCTCGCCCCGGGAGATCCCGCAGAACAGCTCCGGGAGGCGGTGGTAGCGGAAGTGCAGCGACGTGTCGAACAACGCGCCGAGCACCGTGGCGGCCTCGCGCCGCAGACCGTAGCGCGCGAGCCCCTGGGCGATCAGCGCGTTGTCGTGCGGCCAGACCGTGCCGTTGTGGTACGAGAGCGGGTTGTAGACCGGCTGCGTCCGCGCCACGGTCCGGATGCCCCAACCGGAGAACATGTGCTCGCCCAGGAGGACATCCGCCATGCGGCGGGCCTGCTCGGGCGTCGGCACGCCGGCGAGCAGCAGGTGGCCGGGGTTCGAGGTGATGGTGGGGACCTGCCGCTTCTCGCCGTCGAGCGCGAGGGCGAAGTAGTCGAGGTCCTCCATCCAGAAGGCCTCGCGGATGCGTGCGGCGAGCTCTTCGGCTTGGCCCCGGAGCGCGGCGGCGCGGGCCGGATCGCCCAGCACCTCGTAGAGATACGCCATGCCCTGCTTCGCGGCCACGACGTAGCCCTGCACCTCGACGAGCGCGACGGGGGGCTCCGGCAGCCGGCCGTCCGGATACGGCACGCCGTCGTGCGAGTCCTTCCAGCCCTGGTTGACGAGCCCGCGAGGAGAGCGGCGCGCGTACTCGACGAAGCCGTCGCCATCGAGGTCGCCGTAGCGGTCGATCCACTCGATGGCGCGCTCGGCGGCGGGGAGCAGCTCGCGGGCGAACTCCAGGTCGCCGGTCCAGCGCACGGTCTCGGCCAGCAGGTGCACGAAGAGCGGCGTGGCGTCCACACTGCCGTAGTACGGCGTGTGCGGCACCTCCCGGCACGCCACCATCTCGCCGCGCCGCAGCTCGTGCATGATCTTGCCCGGCTCCTCCTCGGTGAACTCGTCCACCCGCCTGCCCTGGTACGCCGCCAGGAAGCGGAGGCACGACCTGGCGATGTCCGGACGGACCGGGAGCGTTTCGAGGCTGGTGATGATCGCGTCGCGGCCGAACGGCGAGGTGAACCACGGAATGCCTGCGGCGATGACCCGCTGGCCGCCCACGTCCACCATGAGCGCGCGCAGGTCCACGACGGCCTGGTCGAGGGCGGCGTTGAAGAAGTCGTCGTCGCTACGGAACCGCGCCGCGCCTTGTCGCCACTCGTCGTAGGCGGCACGCAACGCCGTCACGCGCTCGTTGAACGGCCGCCGCGGCGGAGCCGGGACTCCGTCGACCTCCGCCACGATCCGCACCTCGATCTCGGCCGACTCCCGAGGGTCGAGCGGCAGGCGCCAGAGCGCGCGGCCGGCCTCCAGCTCGTCCGGCCGCGGCGAGAACTCGAGCCGCGTGCGGCGCAGCACGCCGTCCAGGCCCCGGTAGAGCCAGACGACCTCGGATTCGCCCACCAGGGGCCGGTAGTACTGCCCGCGCCTCGGCCGGACGGCGCCGCGGACCTCGAAGATGTCGGCGAAGTCCGCGGCGAAGCGCAGCTCCGCCCAGAAGTCCACCGTGCGGCCGAGGTAGTTGGTGAACACCATCCGGTCGCCCATGCAGTCATCCAGCAGTTGCTCCCTGCGGATGTGCATGAAGTTCTTGGGCTCCCGGAAGTCGCCGCCGAACTCGCGGTCGGTGATGGTGAGATCGATCTGCGAGATGAAGACCCGGGCCGCCTGGGAGCTCAGAACATCGGGCCTTCCGCCGGCCGTGCGCAGCTCGTAATGACTGAGCACGCGCGTGTCCTCGTAGAACAGCCCGAGCTCGCACGCGCCGGCCGGCGCGATGTTGCCGGCGGCATCCGTCAGCAGGAAATACCGGTTCTCCTTGAGGACCAGCTCGGTCGCGGCGAGGGAGCGGATCTCGCACGCGATGCGTTCGTAGCCGAGCAGCTCCGCGCCGGAGACGGGCGTCAGCTCGACGTCTCGCCCACCGGCGCCGCGCTCGGGCCTCCTGGGGCTCGGAGTCGCCATGGGCCGGGTGATGCTCCGCTCTCACGCTGCGGCGCCGAGCCGCTCACCCGACCGGCTGGGCGCGGGCCTGCGACGGGCCTCCCGGTACCACGCCACGTGGTCGGCCACCATCCGGTCGCGGCCGAACCGCTCGGCCGCGCGTCTGCGGCAGGCTTCCCGGTCGAATCCATCGAGCCGGGAGCGGATCGTTTCCACCATCGCGTCCGCGTCGGGAACCAGGAACCCGGTCACACCCTCTTCGATCAGCTCCGGCGCGCTCCCGCGCGGGAACGCGACCACCGGGCATCCGCACAACATCGCCTCGATCATGACGAGTCCGAAGGGCTCTTCCCATGCGAGGGGCATGAGCAGCGCGCGTGCGCCGCGCAGCACCTCGGACTTCTGTTCCATTCCCACCTTGCCGAGATAACGCACGTGCGGCCGGCCCAGCCGTGGCAGCACCTCCCGTTCCGCGAAGCCGCGCGGCTCGTCCTCCGCGTGGATCGCCCCGCCCACCACGATGGGCACGTGGGCTCGCTCCGCAACATCGATGGCCACGTGCGGCCCCTTGGGCCGGGACAGCCGCCCGATGAAGCACACGTAGTCGCCGGCGCGCGTCGGCCCCGCGTACCGCGAGGCGTCGAGGCCGTGGTGGATCGTGCGGACGTGGGGCAGCGGCACCTCGAGCTGCCGCTGCCGTTCGCTGATGGTCACGTAGTACACGTCCGGGAAGAACGGGTAGTACGCGGAGCAGAGCGCGTCGCGCTCGTGATGTATGGTGTACACCATCGGAATATCGGGGGCCAGACGCGCGAGCGCCAGCGCCTCCGCGCTGTGCACGTGCACCACGTCGAACCCGTCCTGCACCACCCGCGCCATCGCCCAGCTGCTGTGGTTCAACGCGGCGAGCGACTCCGGCGGCCAGAACGCGTGCGGGAGCAACCACTCGAGCCGGGCCGTCGTGCGCGAGTCGCCGGTCGCGAACAGGACCACGTCGTGCCCGGCCGCGACGAGGCCTTCGGCCAGCTCGTAGACGACCAGTTCCGTGCCGCCGTAGTCGCGTGGCGGTACGGCCACGAACGGGGTCGATACCAGGGCGATTCTCATCGTTGGACTGGGCCGGGGTCATGCGCTTCCCCGGCCGGGCCGGGGAGCATGGTCTGTCGATGTGGGGCGCAAGAGATGTTCCAGTGGGGGTGACGGATTGCTTGACACTACCGCTGCGACGCGTCTAAGATCTAGCCGAGTGCCGATGCGGGGTGCCTGCCTGGAAATGAAACTGCTCGAGTACCTCCGCCCCGAGCACATCGTTCTCGATCTCGAGGCGCGAGACAGCGCCGAGGTGATCCAAACGCTGGTGCGCCGCATCCCGGAACTGGAAGCCGTCGCCGATCCCGCCGCCGTCGCAGAGGCGTTGCTCGCCCGAGAGGCCGCGCACACGACCGCGCTGGACAACGGGGTCGCGGTCCCCCATGCGACCGTGGCGGGGCTGGACCGGCCGCTGCTGGTGGTGGGGGTCTCGCGGGACGGTGTGCGGTACGGCCCGGCGGGGCTCGAGCCGGTCCAGGTGTTTTTCCTGCTGCTCTCGCCGCCGGAGCGGGCCGCACTGCACATCAAGTTGCTGGCGCGCATCGCCCGGCTCGTGCGGCGGCCCGGGCTGGTCGAGCGGCTGGGGGGCGCGGCCAGCCCGGAGGCGGTGTTCCGGGAGCTCGAACGCGTCGACGCTCAGCACGTGTGAGGGCCGACGATGCAACTGCTGGTCGCGGTCATCAATCAGGAAGAGAAGCTCGACGAGATCCTCTCGGGTTTCCTCGAGCTGGGCATCACGGGGGCGACGATCATCTCCAGTGAGGGGATGGGCCGCGTGCTCTCACACGACATCCCGATCTTCGCGGGTCTCCAGACGCTGCTCGCGCGTTCGCGTCCGCAGAACCAGACCATCTTCAGTGTCATCAAAGAAGACGAGAAGGTCGAAGGCGCCATCGCGTTGCTCCAGGAGATCTGCGGCGATCTGAACAACCCTGCCACGGGGATCGCGTTCACGGTGCCCGTGACGCGGGTCGTCGGGCTCAAGCCCGAGCTGGGCGAAGGCGAGCTTTGACGGTCGAGCGTGTGCGGCGGGGCGCCGTCCGAGCCCGTCGTCGGCGGAGCCCCACCCTCTGGACGTGACGGATGGCACCCCTTCGCCTGGTCGTCTACCAATCGTCCCCGAAGCTGCGGGACCCGGAGGAGAACGCACGGCGGATCGTGCGCGCGGCCGCCTCCGTCGAGGCGGACCTGCTCGTCACGCCGGAGCTCTCCCTGACCGGCTACGGTGTGGGGGACGACGTCGCCCGGCTCGCGGTCGCCGCGGACGTGGGGTGCGTGTTGCCGTTCGGGGGCCTGGGGGATGCGGCGCCCACGCTGGTCGGCCTGGTGGAGCGTGGGGATGCGGGGATCCACTACAACACGGCCGCGCTGGTGACGTCGGGCCGGGTGGTGTTCCGTCACCGCAAGCTCTACCTGCCCACGTACGGCATGTTCGAGGAGGGCCGGTTCTTCGGGCGCGGCGGGGAGCTCACGACGTTCGAGCCCGCGGAGGGGTGGCGCGCCGGGGTGCTGATCTGCGAAGATTTCTGGCACCCGGCGTTGGCGTACGTTCTGGCGGCGGCGCGTGTCCACCTGATCGTGGTCATGGCGGCGGCGGCGGGCCGGGGCGTGTTCCAGGGAGGCGAGGCCGGTGGCCGGTTCGCCTCTGCGGACGTGTGGGAGCGCATGGCGCGGGTGACGGCCCAGCTCTACGGTGTCTACGTGGTACTGGCCAACCGTACGGGTGTCGAGGGCGCCGTGACGTTCACGGGCGGGTCGCTGATCGTGGGCCCGGATGGCGGCGTCCTGGCCCGGGGGCCGGAGGAGGGCGAGGCGCTGCTGGAGGCGACGCTCGACCCGGAGGAGGTGCGTCGCGCCCGGACGCCGTACGCCCACGCCCGGGACGACGATCCCCGGCTGACGATGCGGCTGCTCCAGCGGGTGGTGGAGGGGACGTGAGCGCGGCGGCCGGGGCCAGGGTGGCGGCCGTGGTGGGCGGGGTCGTCCGCCAGGCCGTGGAGGACGCCGGCGCGAGCGGCGTCGTCCTGCTCGACGACGGGTCCGCGGAGGCGCGGCTGGCGGCGGAGTGGTGCCGCGCCGCGTTGGGTCCGGAGCGGTTGTTCCCTGTCCCGCCCCCCTCCACGGGCGTGGTGGAGGCGTTGCTCGCGGCGGTGCGCGGCGTCGTGGGCGTCGCACCCGAGGCGGCTGCTGCGGAGGTCCACCGGCTGGTGGGGCGGCTCGTGGCGCTGGAGCGGCGCGCGCTGCTCGCCCACCCGGCCAACAAGACGGCTCTACTGCTCGGCGCGGCCGTCCCGCCGGAGCCGCTCCTCCCGCTGGGCGACCTCTACGCCAGCGAGGTGGAGCGGCTGACCGGGAGCTGGAGCGCGCCGCCCGAGGTGGCGGCGCTCGCGGACTTGGCGGGCGGGATCGCGCGCCTGGATGCGGCGCTGATGGAGCACGTGGACCGGCGCAGCCCGGTCGGGTCGGCGCTGGCGGCGCTCCCGGAGAGGGCGCGCGCCGCGGTGCGGGACGCCCTCGAAGCGGGGCGCTTCGCGCGCCGGCGCATCGGCCTGGTCCCCAAGCTGACGACCCGGACCCTGGGGGTCGATTACTTCGCCTGAACCCTCTGCGGCGGGAGGCCCAAGGTGGTGTGGACCGTAGTGACCGGCTCGGCGCAGGCCGCGCCCGACGTGCTGGAGCGGCTGGATCGTCTCGCGGCGGCGGAGTGGGTCACGGCGATCGGGACACTGGTGATGGCGGCGCTCATCGTCGGTGTGGCGGTGGCGGCGCTCCTCGTCCTGCGTTCGTTGAACCACACGGTGACGCAGACGATGCGGGGCGTGGAGCGCGCCGTCGCGCGGCTCGAGCCGCGGGTGGAGCCCATCCTCGACCGAGCGGGTAAGATAGCGGAAGACGCCAGCCACGTGAGCCACTCCCTCCGTCAGGAGGTGGCCCGGGTCCAGGAAATGCTGGCGGATGTGAGCGAGCGCCTGTACGAGGGGCTGGACGAGGCAGAGGCCCGGGTCCGCCGCTTCGGCGCGGTGTTGCGGGTCGTCCAGCGCGAGGCGGAGGACCTGCTCCTGGACGCGGCGGCCGCGGCGCGCGGCGTGCACGTGGCGGTGGATCGGCTGAGAGGCCGGCCGGGATCCGGGCGGCGCATCGCCCGGGCCGACGCGTTCGACACCGAGGCCGACGGGCTCGAGGCACACGGGCCCCGGCGGCGAACGGCGGCGCCGGGCGAGGACTGACCCCGGGACGTGATCGCGAGGGAGGACGACGATGGCGCAGCACGGTGCGAGAGACTTCGTGGCCGCGTTCGCAGTCGGCGCCGCGTTGGGCGTGGGCGCCGCGTTGCTGCTGCGCCCCGAGCCGCCGACGCGGACGGAGCGCCTGCTCCGCGAGCTCACCCCGTACCGCAAGCGGCTGCGCAAGCACGTGCGCCGCGCATCTCGCCGCCTGCGTGGCCGGGGGGACGAGCTGAAGGACGAGATGCTGGCGATCGGGCGTGACTTCCTGAGAGACCTCCGCGCGGAGGCGAACGAGATCGTGGCGCAGGCGCGCGCGGAACTCGTGCGCGCGGTCGAGGACGAGGTCGCCCGGACCCGGCGCGAACGGCGCCGCGCCCAGGCCGAGGCGTGACCGCGAGCGGGGATCGCGAGCGTTGCGCTGGCTCCTGAGCGTCGTCGGGGCGATCGCGTTGCTCCTGCTCTTACCGGACGCCGGGTGGGCGTTCGGGCCGGCGACCCACGCCTTCCTGGGCCACCGCCTGCTGGATTCCCTGCACCTCCTGCCCGACGTGGTGGCCTCGCTGCTGCGCGCCTACCCGCAGAGCTTCCTCTACGGCTCGCTCGCGGCGGACATCTCCCTCGCCAAGAAGTACGTGCCGGCGGGACGCCACTGCCACTTCTGGCACGTGGGCGAGGAGATCTTCGAGGCGGCAGACAACGACCGTCTCCGCGCCGTCGCGCTCGGGTACCTCAGCCACCTCGCGGCGGACACCATCGCCCACAACTTCTACATCCCCAGGCAGCTCATGCTGACGAGTTCGACCCGGGCGCTCGGGCACTCGTACTGGGAGCACCGCCTGGATATGCAGCTCGGCGAGTCCTACACCGCCCTCGCGCGCGAGGTGGTCATGGACTACGACCACACAGAGGCGGACGCCCTCTTCGACCGCGTGCTCAGCGGGACGATCTTCTCCTTCGAGACGAACCGCCGGATCTTCCGGGGGATGATCCGGTTCCAGGACAACGAGCGGTGGCAGGCGGTCTTCGATCGCGTGCTGCAATACTCGCGGTGGGAGCTCCCTCAGCCCGACATGGAGGCGTACCTCTCCCGCGCGTTCGACCTGGTGGTGGACTACCTGGTGCGCCGTCGCGACTCCATCGCCGCTCGCCTCGACCCCACGGGCGACTTCAACCTCCAGCTCGCGAAAAAGGTCCGCCGGCTCGCGATCCGTGAAGGCGCGCTGCGGCGCCCCGAGCTGCTTCGTGAGCTCGCTGACGATTTCTTCCCGCTCCCGTCGTTCGGCCTGAACTACTGGGAGCGGAGCGCCACGACGCTCGCCCCGCCGGCGGGCTGACGCCCGGAGCTCCGCGAGAGGGGACCTACCGCGGAGCGAGCCGGCCGCGGAGGATCGCCGCGGCGCGCTTGGGATCTGCCCTGCCCCGCGACTTCTTCATCACCTCGCCCATGAAGAAGCCGAAGAGGCGCTCCTCGCCCGCGCGGTAGCGTTCGATCTCCGCGGGGTGAGCGGCGAGGACCTCGTCCACCCACTGTTCGATCTGCGCTTCGTCGCTCACCTGCGCCAGGCCCTCGGCCTCCACGATGTCGGGTGCCGTGCGCCCCGTTTCCGCCATCCGTACGAAGACCCTCCGGCCCATGGTCGCCGAGATGGTCCCCTTCGCCACCATGCGGATCAACTCCGCGAGGGCCTCGGGCGGCACGCGCAGGTCGGAGAGCGCGCACTGCCGATGGTTCAACCAGCCGAGCACCTCGGTCATCACCCAGTTGCTGGCGGCCTTCGGGTCCCCCGCCCGCGCCGCGACGGCCTCGTAGTAGTCGGCCAGCTCACGCGTCGCGGTGAGAACGCCGGCGTCGTAGGCGGGCAGGCCGTACTGCTCCCGGAAGCGGCGGGCGCGCGCCGCGGGGAGTTCGGGCAGTCCGGTGCGGATGCGCTCGATCTCGGCGCGGTCCACCACGAGCGCAGGCAGGTCCGGGTCGGCGAAGTAGCGGTAGTCGTGGCTCTCTTCCTTCGAGCGCATGGGGCGCGCCTCGCCGCGCGTCGCATCCCAGAGCAGCGTCTCGTGCTCCACGCTCCCTCCCCGCTCCAGCAGCTCGGTCTGCCGGGCGATCTCGAACGCGAGCGCTTTCTCGACGGCGGAGAAGGAGTTCATGTTCTTCACCTCCGTCTTGGTCCCCAGCCCAGCGGAGCCCGCCGGGCGGACCGAGACGTTGGCGTCGACGCGCAGGCTCCCCTTCTCCATGTCGCAGTCGCTCACCTCGAGGTACTCGAGCACCTGCTTGAGGTGCGTGAGCCATGCCCTCGCGGCGGCCGGCGAACGCAGGTCGGGCTCGGTGACGATCTCGATGAGCGGCACACCCGCCCGGTTGAGGTCGATGGCGGTTCGGCCGGGCAGCCGGTCGTGCAACGACTTGCCCGCGTCCTCCTCAAGGTGGATCCGACGGATCCGGACGCGGTGGACGGCGCCGTCCCGGTCCTCGGCCTCCAGCCAGCCGCCCGTGGCGAGGGGCTGGTCGAACTGGGTGATCTGGTATCCCTTGGGGAGGTCCGGATAGAAGTAGTTCTTGCGCGCGAAGCGGCTGACCTCGTGCACCGTGCAGTTCAGCCCCAGCGCGGCGCGGACGGCGAGCTCTACGGCGCGGCGGTTCACGACAGGGAGCGCGCCGGGCAGCCCCAGGCACACCGGGCAGACGTGGGTGTTGGGCGCGGCGCCGAATTCAGCGGAATCCGCGCAGAACAGCTTGGTCGCCGTCGCGAGCTGGACGTGGACCTCGAGGCCGATGACGGGCTCCCACTGCATGGTGCTCATCCGGCAAGGGAACGCTCGAGTGCGGCGGCGGCGCGGGCCAGCACGCCCTCCTGCCAGCGGTCGGCGATGAGCTGGCCGCCGACGGGCAGCCCGTCCACCGTCCCGATGGGCAACGACAGTGCGGGTACGCCGGCCAGATTCGCCGTGACGGTGAAGATGTCTGCCAGGTACATCTGGTAGGGATCCTCCACCTTCTCGCCGAGCCGGAACGCCACGGACGGCGTGGTCGGCGTGAGGAGCACGTCCACGCCGGAGGCGAAGACCTCGCGGAAGTCGCGGGCGATGAGGCCGCGGACGCGCTGGGCCGTGCCGTAGTACTGGTCGTAGTAGCCCGCCGAGAGCGCGTACGTACCCAACATGATCCGGCGCTTGACTTCCGCGCCGAAGCCCAGCGAGCGGGTGGCCTCGTAGACCGCCAGCGCCGACTCGGCGCCGGATGCGCGGAAGCCGTAGCGGACGCCGTCGTAGCGCGCGAGGTTGCTGGAGGCCTCGGCCGTCGCGATCACGTAGTACGTCGGGATGGCGTACCCGGTGTGGGGCAGCGAGACCTCGCGCACCTCGGCGCCGGCCGCGGCGAGCCGCTCCGCCGCATCGTGGCACAGTCGTGCGATGCGGGGATCCAGCTCGGGCGGGAAGAACTCCCGGGGCACCCCGACCACGAGGCCCTCCACGCCCCGATCGAGCTCGGCGAGCCAGTCGGGCACCGGTATGGGCGCCGCCGTCGAGTCCAACGGGTCGGGTCCGGCGATGGTCTGGAGCAGCAGCGTCGCGTCGTACACGGTCCGGCCGAAGGTGCCCACCTGGTCCAGCGACGACGCGAACGCGACGAGGCCGTACCGACTCACGCGGCCGTAGGTGGGCTTGATGCCGACGACGCCGCAGAACGCGGCCGGCTGCCTCACGGACCCGCCCGTGTCCGAGCCCAGCGCGACGGGGACGAGACCCGCCGCCACCGCCGCCGCAGACCCTCCCGACGACCCGCCTGGCACACGGGTCCGGTCGTGGGGGTTGCGTGTGGGCCCGAACGCGGAGTTCTCGGTGGACGAGCCCATGGCGAACTCGTCCAGGTTGGTCTTGCCGACGACGACCGCGCCGGCGGCGCGCAGCCGGCGCACGACGGTGGCGTCGAACGGCGAGCGGTACCCCTCGAGGATGCGGGAGCCACAGGTCGTCGGGAACTCGACCGTGCAGAGGTTGTCCTTGACGGCGACCGGCACGCCCGCGAGCGGCCCCGGCTCCTCGCCCCGGCGGATCGCTTCGTCCACGGCGGCCGCCGCCGCTTCCACCGCATCGCCCCCCGCCGAAAGGAAGGCGTTCAACCCCGCTTCCGGGTCACCATCCGCATCGCGGATCGCGGCCAGCGACGCGCGCGCCGTTTCCACCGCGGAGCGCCGACCAGCGCCCACGTCCGCGACGATCGCGGGCAGCGAGGGCTCGCGCGCGCTCACGACCCCGACGCTCCTTCCCCGCGCCGCGAACGCGGCAGCGCCACGTCGCCCGCCCGCGCCTTGTCTTCGAAGGCGTCCTCGAGCGCCGCGTCCAGCGCCGGCAGACGCGGCACGGCGAAGAAACCGTCCTCCCACGCCGGCGCCAGCTCGGCAGGCGGGCGGGCGAGCGCATCGGGCGTGCCCGAGTCGTCGCGCTGCGGCGCCGGCCAGTCCACGGGCTCGCCGGCCTCCGGCGCGGCGCCGCGAACACGGCCGAGCACGCTGATGTGGTCCAGGATCGAGCTGAGCTGCGCGGTGAAGAGCTCGACCTCGGCCGGGTCGAGCCGCAGCCGCGCGAGCGCGGCCACGCGCAGCACCTCGTCTCGCGAAACCGCCATCACAGCTCCTTCTGGAGATTCGCGTAGCGCACGATGACCTTCTTGCGCCCGACGTCGTCGAAGTCGATCACCGCCTTCAGGTCGCGGCCGAACCCCGTCAGCTCCCGGATCGTGCCGCTGCCGAACTGCGGGTGCCGCACGCGCTCCCCTTTGATGAACCGCGGCACGTCCTGGGCATCGCTGTAGTCCAGCACCAGCCCCCCGTCCCACGAGCCGCTGTCGTCGTCGGAGTCCCCGCCCCAGGACGGCGCCCAGCGCGTTTCACCCCGCCCGTACCCCGACCGTGCCCTGCGCACACGCTCCGCCCTCGGGGTCAGGCGCACCTCCAGCAGGTCCTCCGGGATCGGCTGCAGGAAGCTGGACGGCGTACACGAGAGCAACTCCGCGCCCCGCCGCCTCGTGCGGGCGTACGTCAGGTACAGCTTCTCCTTCGCCCTGGTGATGCCGACGTAGAACAGGCGCCGCTCTTCCTCGAGTTCGTCCGGCTCATCGTAGGCGCGAGCCAGGGGGAACAGACCGTCCTCGAGCCCGCTGATGAAGACCACCGGGAACTCGAGCCCCTTGGCGTTGTGCAGCGTCATCAGCGTGACGGCCCGCGCCTCCGGATCGTGCCGGTCCACGTCGGTGATGAGCGTGACCTTCTGGAGGAACAGGTCGAGCGGCGAGGCGTCCGGCGGCAGGTCGTCATCGCCGGCCAGGCGCGCCAGGTCCAGACCCGCATCGAACTCGTGCGCACCCGCGATGAGCTCCCGGACGTTCTCGATCCGCTCCGCGCCCTCGGGGCCCTCCTCTCCCAGCGCGGTGAGGAGCCCGATCTCGCCGACCAACAGCTCGAGCAACTCGCCCACCGGCGTCCGGGCGGCGAGCTCCCGGAACCGCGTGATGAGGTCCGCGAACTTCACCAGCGCGCCCGCGCCTGTGCTGCTCAATGCCTCGCACTCCCTGGCGCGGGCCGCCGCTTCCAGCGGCGTCAGGCCGCGCTCCGCAGCCCACTGCATCAGCCGGGTCTTCGTCAGGTCCCCGATGCCGCGGCGCGGGTAGTTCACGACACGCTCGAACGCTCCTGCATCGCGCGGATTGGCGATCAGACGGAGATACGCGAGCACGTCCATGATCTCGCGGCGCTCGTAGAAGCGCGTGCCGCCCACGATCTGGTACGGCAGGTCATGGCGCCGGAACGCCTCTTCCAGCGCGCGCGACTGCGCGTTGGTCCGGTACAGGACGACGAAGTCCCGCAGCGAGCGCCCGGTGTCCTCCACCAGCCGGCTCTCGATCTCGGATGCGATCCACTCGGCTTCGTCTTGCTCGTCCAGCGCCTCGACCCTCGTGATCCGCTCGCCGGGTCCCGCCATCGGACGCAGGGTCTTCCCCTTGCGCCGTACGTTCTGCGCGATCACGCGGTTGGCGGCTTCCAGGATCCGACCCGTCGAGCGGTAGTTCCGTTCGAGCCGGATGATGCGCGCGTCCGGGAAGTCCTTCTCGAAGTCGAGGATGTTGCGGATGTCGGCGCCGCGCCAGCCGTAGATGGACTGGTCATCGTCACCCACGGCCATGATGTTGCCGTGCTCGCGGGCGAGCAGCTCGAGGAAGCGATACTGGGCGTGGTTCGTGTCCTGGTACTCGTCCACGAGGATGAAATGGAACCGCGCCCGGTACTGCTGGAGCAACGCGTCGTGGGCGAGGAACAGCTCGACAGGCTTGACCAGCAGGTCGTCGAAGTCGACGGCGTTCTGTTCCTTGAGCGCGGCCTCGTACTCCGGGTAGACGGCGGCGACCACACGGGAGAATGCGTCGCGGGCGGTCGCCGCGTATTCCTCCGGGGAGATGAGCTGGTTCTTCGCGCTGGAGATCGCGGCGTGAACCGCCCTGGGGTGCCAATGCTTGACGGAGATGTTGCGCCGCTCCATGACGCGTTTGACCTCGCGGACCGCCTGCTCGGCGTCGAAGATGCTGAAGTTCGACGACCAGCCCAGATAGGCCGCGTGTCGCCTCAGCAGTCGTGCGCCCATGGAGTGGAACGTGCCGATCCAGATCCCGGCGGGCTCGGCGCCGAGCAGCCGCCGTACCCGCTCGCGCATTTCGCCGGCCGCCTTGTTGGTGAACGTGACGGCCAGGAGCGAGGCGGGATCCACGCCGTGCTCCAGGACCAGGTGGGCGATGCGGACCGTGAGCACGCGCGTCTTGCCCGAGCCCGCCCCCGCGAGGACGAGCAGCGGCCCGTGCACGTGCTCGACCGCTTCCCGCTGCTCTGGATTGAGATCGTCCAGATAACCCATCGTCCCCTTCAGTACCCGGCGGGCGCCGTGGCGCTCCGACGTTCGTTGCGCTCGCCGTTCCGCGCGCCGCGCCAGCGCCGCCACCATCCGCCCAGCCGGGCGCGGACGCGGCCACGCCGCGCCGCGTTGCCGGCCGGCAGGTCGATCTCGAAGACGGTGCCCGCGCGGCGACGCGGCCGGGCCGCGATCCGGCCGCCGTGGACGTTGACGATGATCCGCCGCACCAACGAGAGCCCCACCCCCCAGCCCCCCGCCTTGCTCGTCACCCCCGGCTCGAAGATCCGGTCCCGCAGGTGAGGGGGGATACCGGGGCCGGTATCGGCCACGTAGATCCGGATCCACCCGTCGTCGGCGCGGCGCGCGGCGACGCGGATGCGGCCTCCGCGGCCCGCGAGCGCGTCGAGCGCGTTCTTCACCAAGTTCTCCAGCGCCCAGACCAAGAGCACGTGGTTGCCGCGGACCGTGAGCGTCGGATCCTGCACCCGCATCCGCAGGTCCACGCCGGAGGCCAAGCGCGGCAGCCTCGGCCGGATGTAACGGTCCAGCTCCGCGATGAGGTCCGCCACGGCGACCGTCGTCAACGCCGGCGGCTTGCCGATCAGCTCGAAGCGCCGCGAGACGCGCTCCAGTCGTTCCAGGTCCGCCGCGACTTCCCGCGCGATGTGTCCGGGACTGGCCAGCGCATCCCGCTCGGCGGACGGCATGCTCAGCAGCTCGACCCATCCGGCCAGGGACGAGAGCGGCGTGCCCATCTGATGCGCCAGCTCCCGCGCCATCGCCGCCCACATCCGTTCGCGCTCGGCGCGCAGGTCCGCACGGATCAGGGCGAAACTCACCGAGAGCAGCAGGACCGCCGCTCCCACCTGGAGCCAGGGGACCCACCGCAGCCACTGCAGGATCGGCGGACGGCCGAAGTAGATAGCGCCCACCCCCGGCTCGAAGATCGGCTCGTTCTGGCGGGCGAGGCGGCCGGCATACCGCACCACCCGGTCCCTGCCTTCCGGCGTGGTGAGGTCCGCCTCGAACGGCAGGTTGAGCGCCGCCGTCGGCTGGCTCTCCGTGTTCAGGTAGATGATCGGGATGCCCAGCCGTTGCAGCTCCGCCTGGATCGCGGTCAGGGCGCCGAGCGGGCCGTCTTCCTCGGCCGAGAGGAGGCCTGTCTGGACCAGGGCGTAGATCCGCGTATAGATCGCGGCCTCCGCCCGGATCTCCCGCACCAGGTGCTCCGTGTACAGGAGGTACGACCCGAGGATCGCAAGGGAAGCGACCGCGAGCAGGCGGGGCCGAGCGCGACGGTTCATGGCAGCCCGCGAGGTGAGCGACGCCGCCGGCCTCCGACCCCGATCCGGCGCCGGGGCCCGGACCGTGCCGCGGACCGCGACACCGCCGGGCGCCGGACACCGCGGTCGCCGCGGCTCAAACCTGGATCCGGTCGGTCCCCAGGTACGACGCCAACGCTTCCGGGATCCGGACGCCGCCGGACGCGTCCTGGTGCGTCTCGAGCAGGGCGATCACCGTCCGCGGCAGCGCGAGGCCAGAGCCGTTGAGCGTGTGGACGAACTCCGGCTTCGCGCCCGGCGCCGGCCGGAACCGGATGTTCGCGCGCCGGGCCTGGTAGTCGGTGTAGAGCGAGCAACTCGAGACCTCGAGCCACCGCTGCACCCCGGGCGCCCAGACCTCGAGATCGTAGGTCATGGCGTTGGCGAAGCCGAGATCCCCCGCCGGCAACAGAACCACGCGATAGCACAGCTCGAGTCGCTGGAGCACCGCCTCCGCGTGCGCCGTCAGCTCCTCCAACGCCGCCCGGCCGTTCTCCGGGCGCTCGAAGCGCACGAGCTCGACCTTGTCGAACTGGTGGAGCCGGATCAGCCCGCGCGTGTCCCGCCCGTGTGCGCCGGCCTCACGCCGGAAGCACGGCGTGTACGCCACATAGCGGGCCGGCAGCGCATCCGCGTCCAACAGCTCACCCGCGTGAATGTTCGTGACGGGCAGCTCCGCCGTGGGCGCGAGGAAGAGGCCGTCGGCCTCGATCACGTACATGTCCTCACGGAACTTCGGCAGATGCCCGGTCCCCGTCGCGGCGGCCTCGTTCACCAGGATCGGCGGCCACGCCTCCGTGTAGCCGTGCTCACGCGAGTGCAGGTCCATCATCAGGTTGATGAGGGACCGCTGGAGCCGAGCGCCCAGGCCCAAGAACAGAGGGAAGCCGCTCCCTGCGATCCGGGCCCCACGGGGTAGGTCCAGGATCCCGAGCGCCTCCCCCAACTCCCAATGCGGCTTCGGCTCGAAGTCGAACTGCCGCGGCTCGCCCCACTGCCGCACGATGACCTTGTCCTCCTCGCCTCCCGGCGGCACGTCCGGCTCGGGGAGGTTCGGGATCCGCAGCAGCCGGTCGCGCACGGCCTGCTCCACCTCGGAGAGCCGCGCCTCGAGTTCGGCCAGCCGCTCGCCCACGCCCCGCATCTCCACGATCCGCTGCTCCGCCTCGGCCGTCCGGCCCTCACGCTTCAACCGCGCGATCTCGGCCGATGCCTCGTTGCGGCGCGCACGCAGGGCATCGGTCTCCGCGATCAGCGCGCGCCGCTCCTCGTCCAGCGCCAGGACCTGGTCCACCAGCTCGAGGTACTCGGGAGCGCCCCGCCGAGCGAGTCGCTCGCGGACGAGCTCCGGTTCTTCCCGGATGCGCCTCAGATCGAGCATGCTACCTCTCGTCCGGCGGCACCAGGAAGCGGTCGTTGCAGATGGGGTTCTGCACGATGCGCAGGTCCACACGCCCCGCATCCCGATCCGCCGTCACGACCTCCGCCTTCCCGTAATAGACGCAGCCGAACGTCAAGCGCCGATCCGCCCGGACCACGTACACGACATCCGTCCGGACCGGGACCGGCTCCGTCCAGGCGTAGGCAGCCGTGTCCCTCGGCGCACGCACGACGTCCTCGAACGGCTGGTCCTCGATCACGGCGATGCCTGGCCGCAGCCCGATCCCGCTGATCGCGCCTGCGGGCAACAGGACGAACTCGCCGTCCACCTCGCTCAACGCCACGTCCCACGTGCCGCTCGCGCCCGGCAGGTCGACGCGGATGGCTTGGACCTCCCTGAAGTCGACGGCCGCCGGGAGCCCGTGGAGCTCCTCCCGGGCAAGGGAATAGACCGAGACCGTCACCGGGGTCGAATCCCACGGCCACGGGCCGATTTCATCATCGCAGCCCGCAACGCCCACGAGGGCGGCGAGCGCGAGAACCGCTGTCGTGCCGCGCACCGGTCCGCTCACGGCTGAAAGAGAGCAACGCATGAAAACACGCTAGATTATCCGCGCGGTGGCGCGGGTGTCAAGGTCACATCATCCGTTGTCACTTGACTTTCGGTGCCCCGTTGCGCTAACGTGTAGCGCGGTCCCGCGTGTGCCACCGCCGCGACCGTCCGTCGCGGCGGCACGGATCCGGCAACACCCGGCCGGCCGATGCCACGGGAGTCCAGCGGGTCGCAGCGGGGCCGAGTCGATGCCAACCGCCTCTGACCACCGGCGCCGCGTCCTCGTCGTGGACGACGAGCCGCACATCGGCCGGATCATCCAACTCAAGCTGGAGCTCGGCCCGTACCAGGTCGAGTTGCTCCGCGATGGCCGGGCCGCCCTCGAGCGCTTGCGGTCCGATGCGCCGGTGGACCTGGTGCTGCTGGACATCATGATGCCGCACACCAACGGCCTGGACGTGCTGCGCGAGCTGCGCCGGCTTCCCCACCGGCGCCGGACACCCGTGATCGTGCTCACGGCCAAGGGCCAGGAGACGGATCGCGAACAGGCGATGCGTCTCGGTGCGACGGATTTCCTCACCAAGCCGTTCAGCCCCAAGAGACTCCTTGCGCGGATCGACGAACTCTTCGCGGACTGAACCGCCTCTTTGGGCGGTGATCCTGGCTGGAGGGATCGGCTCCCGGTTCTGGCCGGTCTCCACACCCTCGCGCCCCAAGCAGCTCCTCCCTCTCGCGGGCCCCGATCCCCTGATCGCCGACACGGTGGCGCGTATCGCACCGCTCGTGCCGCGCGAGCGGATCCGGATCCTCACGAATGCGAAGCTGGCGCCGGCCATTCTGGAGTCGGTCCCGGGGCTGGACCGGGCCCAGCTCATGATCGAGCCGGAGGCGAAAGGGACGGCGCCCGCGCTGGCCTGGGCCGCCCATACCATCGCCCGGGAGGATCCCGACGCCGTCATGGTCTCGCTCCACTCCGACCACGTGATCCGGCCGGCGGAGGAGTTCCGGGCCCTGGTCGCCGGCACCGCCCGGCTGGCGGCCGAGTACGGACGCCTCTTCACCATCGGCGTTCGGCCCACCCGCCCGGAAACCGGCTTCGGTTACATCCAGGTCGGTGAACGGATCGCGCGGGCGCCGGAGGCGTTCGACGTCGCGGACTTCGTGGAGAAACCGGACCGCGACACGGCGCGCGAGTACCTGGCCCGCGAGTCCTACCTTTGGAACACGGGCATCTTCGTCTGGCAGGCACGAACCCTGCTGTCGGAGCTGGAGCAGCACACTCCCGAGCTGGCCGCACTGCTCCCCCTGCTCGACGCCGGCCGGACGGAGGCGTTCTTCGAACGTGTCCCTGTGCTCAGCATCGACGAGGGCCTGCTCGAGGTGAGCCCGAACGTCGCCGTTGTCGAGGCGAGCTTCGATTGGGACGACATTGGCTCGTGGGATGCAGTCGGCAGGAGGCGGGAGGCGGACGAGAGCGGCAACGTGTGCGTCGGCGACGTCTACGCCGTCGATGCGGAGGACTGCATTGCGTGGGCGGACGCGGGGTCGGTCGTGCTGTTCGGGACCCGGGACCTGGTCGTGGTGCGCACGGCCGGTCTGACCTTCGTCGCGCCGCGGGAGCGGACGGCGGAGTTGAAAGAGCTCCTGCAACGGCTTCCGGACCGGCTCCGCAGGCTTGAGCCGTCCAATGGCTGAGTTCGCGCTGATCCTCTTCGACGACGCTGAGGCCAGGACCTGGATGCCGTTCGTGCTCACGCGCCCGGCCGGCGAGCTCCGGTTCGGCGCGTTCACCCTCCGGGAGCGAGCCGAGCGTGTCCTGGGAGCGCCCTGCGCCGGGCACCTGTGTGGTGGGTGGCTGGAGGCGTACGACGAGCCGTGGGCGCCGCCCGTCCTCGACGCGGGTGCCCTGCCCCGGGACCGGGACCTGGTGCTGCTGTGCTCCCGTGCCGTGCTGGCCTGGGGTCCGCAGCCGGAGATCCCGCGGTCGAGGCCGGCGACGCTCCTGGTCCAGGAGACGGTGTGCGGCTGGTACGTGCCTGCGGGTGGCGAATTGCCCCCGACGGACGCGCTCCTCGACCCGGGTGCCGCGGGAGTGGTCGGCGAGGCACTCCACTTCCGAGGGCTGCTGCTCGCCAAGCCCTGGGACATGATCGCCCGCAACCCGGAGCAGCTCACCCTGGATATCGAGACGCTGTTCAAGGGCACGGCCCCGCCGGCGTTGCCCGCGGGCGTGCATGTGCTGGGCGAGGGGACGCTGGTCGTGGAGCCGGGAGCGAGCGTGGAGCCCGGCGCGGTGCTGGATCTCCGCACGGGTCCGATCTGGCTGGAGACGGGCAGCACCGTGCGTGCCTTCACGCGGCTGACCGGGCCGGCCCACATCGGGCGAGGCACGACGCTGCTGGGAGACTCGGTGAGCGCGGTCTCGATCGGCCCGATGTGCCGGATCCACGGTGAGGTGGAGGAGTGCATCATCCTGGGGTACACCAACAAGGCGCACGACGGCTTCCTCGGCCACTCGTACGTCGGCGCTTGGGTGAACCTGGGCGCGCTGACGACGAACAGCGACCTGAAGAACAACTACGGTCCCGTGCGGGTGTGGACGCCGTCGGGGGAGGTGGAAGCCGGGGCGATCAAGCTGGGTTGCCTGCTGGGGGACCACGTCAAGACCGGGATCGGCACGCTCCTGAATACGGGAACGGTGGTGGGGGCCGGCTCGTCCATCGTCGGCCCCGGCATGCCGCCGAAGTACGTGCCGCCGTTCACGTGGGGAACGGCCACGGAGTCGGCGGAGTACGACCTGGACAAGTTCCTCTCGGTGGCGGAGACCGTGATGCGGCGGCGCGACGTGGTCCTGACGACGAAGCAGCGCGCCCTGTTGTGCGCGGCCTGGCGCTTGACGCGGGGGCGGCAATGAAGAGCGGTGGGGTGGACGGAGTTCGTGTGGGGGAGCGGCCGCGGCTCGGGCTGGTCCTGAGTGGCGGCGCCGCGCGCGGCATCGCGCACATCGGCGTTCTCGCGGTGCTGGAGGAGGCCGGGATCCGGCCGGACCTGATCGTGGGCACGAGCGCCGGCGCGCTGGTGGGTTCGCTGGCCGCCGCCGGCATCAGCGCGACGCGGATCGCGGCCTGGGCGCAGACGATCCGGTGGTCGGCCCTGGCGCGGCCGGTGATGAGCCGCGCGGGGCTCATGAGCAACGACCGGCTGGGCCGCTTCCTCGAGCGGGTGCTGCCGTGCCGGACGTTCGAGGCGCTGCCGGTCCCGTTCGCGTGCATCGCCACCGACCTCGAGACGTTCGAGCCGGTGATCCTGTGGTCGGGCGACGTGGCGTCGGCGGTGCGGGCGAGCTGCGCGCTCCCCGGCATCATCGTCCCCGTCGAGCGCGACGGGCGGCTGTTGATCGACGGGGGCGTGGCCGAGGCCGCGCCGGCCGCGGTCGCGCGACTGCTCGGCGCCGACGTCGTCGTCGCCGTCAACGTGAACGCTTCGTACCGGCGCGGCGCTCGTCCGACCCACATGTTCGCTATCCTCGCGCAGACCTACTTCACGCTCGGACGCGCCGCCGAACGACTGGCCGCCGAGCGGGCGGACGTGCTGGTCACCCCCGACGTGGGCGACATTGGAGTGGATGAGCTGCACCGCGGGTCCGATCTGCTCCGCGCGGGCGAGGAGGCGGCCAGGGCCGCCCTGCCGAGGATCCGCTCGCTGGTCGAGCAGACCGTGGAGCCGCCGGCCGAGCCGGGCCTGGTACGGGAAGCAGCGTGAAGGTCACGATCCTCGGCAGCGGCAGCGCGGGCAACGCCACCCTCATCGAGGCGGGTGGGACTCGTCTGCTGGTGGATGCGGGGTTCAGCGGCCGCGACCTCGAGCGTCGGCTGCTGGCCGTGGACGTGGATCCCGCGTCGCTGGACGGGATCGTCATCACCCACGAGCACGGCGACCACACGCGCGGCATGGGCGTCCTCGCCCGCCGGCACGGGATCCCGCTGTACCTCACGCCTGTGACCCGGCGCGCCTGCCAGTCCCTGCTCACCGGCGATGAGCGCATCGTGCCCTACCGATCGGGCGAGCCGTTCCGGGTCGGGGCGCTGGAGGTCCGGCCGTTCCTGACGGTGCACGACGCCGTGGACCCCGTGGCCGTCGCGGTCCGGGACGTGGCCACGGGTCTCAAGCTGGGGATCGCGACGGACATGGGCCGCCCGACGGCGAGCGTGCGCCACGCCCTGTCCGACTGCCACCTCCTCGTCCTCGAGGCCAACCACGACGAGGTGATGCTGCGCGACGGCCCGTATCCGTGGTCGGTCAAGCAGCGGATCGCCTCGAGCCGCGGCCATCTGTCCAACCGCGCGGCGGCCGAGCTCGCCCGCGAGCTGCATCACCGCGCGCTGCGCGGTGTGGTGCTCGCCCACCTCAGCGAGCATTGCAACGACGCCGCCCTTGCGGAGGAGGTCGTGGGTGGGGCGCTCGAGCGTGCGGGCTTCAGCGGTCTGCTCCGGGTGGCGCCGCAGGACCGCCCGCTCGAGCCGATCGATGTGGGCAGGCTCGTCGGCCGGGGTGGGGCCACTCAGCTCGAGCTGCTCTGAGGCAAGCGTCCGTTCGCCGGCGGCGGGCCCGGCCGGCCGCCGCGGGGCCTCTCGCCTGTTCCTCTGTCTCCTTACAGCCCGAACAGCCGCAGCACGTCGTTGGCGAGCGCCCAGACCATGATCGCCACGACGATGACGAGCCCGACCTGGGTCAAGCGCATGCGCTGCCGGAGGGAGAGCGCGCGGCCGCGGACCGCCTCGATCGCGAGGAACAGGAGGTGGCCGCCGTCCAGCACCGGGATGGGGAGCAGGTTCAACACGGCGAGGTTGATCGAGAAGATGGCCATGAACCGCAGGAACTCCTCGAGCCCTGCGCGGACGACCTGTCCGCTGAACTGCCCGATCAGGATCGGCCCGCCGATGTTACGGGGCGAGGCGTCGCCGGTGATCAGGTCGCCGAGGAACCCGACGGTGAGCGCGATCCAGCTCCACGTCTCCCGCGCCCCGACGGCAACGGCCCCGAGGGCGCCGGGCCTCTCGCGCAGGATCGCTGTTTCCACGCCGATCCGGCCAACGGCCGGCCCCGACGCGCCGGCGTCGGCCCCCGCCGCCACCCTCCGGGCCTCGGGCACCACGGTGAGGCTCACCCGGCGGCCGTCCCGGACGACGACCATGTCGATCGGTTCCCCGGCCCGCGGCGACACCACGGCGATCAGGTCCTGCCAGACCCGGACGGGCCGGCCGCCCGCCTCGACGATGCTGTCGCCGGCCTGGAGGCCGGCGCGCTCCGCGGGCGAGCCGGGTTCCACCCGTCCCACCACCGGCGCGAGCTCCGGCTCGAGCGCTCGGACCAGATCCGCGCGCAGCGAGTCGTCCGCGGGGAGGTCTATGGTCACGGTCCGGCCGTCGGCGAAGGAGAGCGTCACCGGCCCGGCCGGCGCGATCAGCAACGCGCTGCGGACCTCGAGCCAGTCCTCCGTCCTCCGGTCGCCGACCGCCACCACCTCGGCGGAGGGCGGCAGCGCCGCCAGCGCTTCCGCCCCGGCCGGCAACCGCTCCGCGTTCACGGCGGCGATGCGGGGGGGCGGGACCTTCTGGACGCCCCAGACCGCGGCGCTGAAGGTGAAAACGAGGAACGCGAAGAGCGTGTTCATCAACACGCCCGCGGAGATCACCATGGTCCGGGCGGGCAGCGACTTCGACTCGAAGTCGCGCGGCCCGCGCGCCGGCGTCTCCTGCACGAGCCCCACATCGGAGACGGGCACGGCGCCGTCGTCGCGCTCGGCTTTGCCACCCTCGATCGGCTCCATCTCCTCCATGCCCGCCATCTTCACGTAGCCGCCGAGGGGCAGCCACGAGATGACGTACTCGGTCTCACCCCGCCGGAACCCCCAGAGCTTGGGGCCGAGGCCGATGGAGAAGCGCGGCACCTCGATGTCCACCGCCTTGGCCGCCATGAAGTGGCCGAGTTCGTGGACGAAGATCAGGACCCCCAGGACGACGATCGTCGCCAGAATCGTGATCAGCATCGGCCTGCCACCACCTCCCGGGCCAGGGCCCGCGCACGGCCGTCCGCCTCGAGCACGGCGTCCAGACAATCCACCGGCGCGGGGTCGTGTGCCGCGAGCACGCGCTCGATCACTTCCGGGATCCGGTTGAACGCCAGCTCCTCGGCCAGGAAGCTCTCCACCGCCACCTCGTTCGCCGCGTTGAACACTGCGGGAGCGGTGCCTCCCGCCCGCCCCGCTTCCACGCCGAGCCGGAACGCCGGGAAACGCTTCTCGTCGAGGGGCTCGAACGTCAACGGGCTCGCGGCGATCGGGTCGAAGCCCGGGGCCCCCGCGTCCTCGATCCGGTCCGGGTGGGTCAACGCGTACAGGATCGGCAGCTCCATCGTCGGGAAGCCGGCCTGCGCCAGCACCGACCCATCCACGAACTCCACCATGCTGTGGATGATCGACTGCGGGTGCACGACGACTTCCAGCCGGTCGTACGGGATGCCGAAGAGGAAGTGGGCCTCGATCACCTCGAGCGCCTTGTTCGCGAGCGTCGCCGAATCCACGGTGACCTTGGCGCCCATCTCCCAGGTCGGGTGGCGCAGCGCCTGCTCGGGTGTCACGGTGGCCAGCGCCTCGATCTCCCAGTCCTTGAACGGGCCGCCCGACGCGGTGAGGACGAGCCGGCGCACCTCCCGGTCGCAGGCGCCACGAAGACACTGCAGGATGGCGCTGTGCTCGCTGTCCACCGGGACCAGGGTGCCCCCGCCCTCTCGCACCGCCTCGAGCACCAGCGGCCCGCCCGCGACGAGCGACTCCTTGTTCGCGAGGGCGAGCCGCTTGCCGGCGCGTAGCGCCGCGAGCGTCGCCTCCAGGCCCGCCGCCCCCACGATCGCGTTGATCACCACATCCACGTGCGGATGGGTGACGATGTCGATGAGCGCCTCACGGCCGACGGCCCACCGCGTCCCCGCGCCCCGCACCGCCTCCCCCGGGAGCGGGCCGTTGACCAGGACGGCCATCTCGGGGCCGTACCGCATGACCTGCGCCGCGAGTTCCGTCCCACGGCGGTTCGCCGCCAAGGCCACCAGCCGGAACCGGTCGGGATGCCGCTCGAGCACGGCGAGCGCGCTCCGCCCGATCGAGCCCGTCGATCCCAACAGCGCCACGCCTAGTGCCATGGCGGACCTCCGGCGGGCAGCGTCAGCGTGAGGTACCAGTACGCGGCCGGGATCGTGAAGAACAGCGCGTCGAACCGATCGAGAATCCCGCCGTGGCCCGGGAAGATGCTCCCCGAGTCCTTGACCCCCGCCTCCCGCTTGAACAGCGATTCGGCGAGGTCACCCAGCTGTGCGAACAGCGAGATCACCACCGCACCACCGATTCCGGCGAGCAGGCCGATGGGCAGGTCCAGCCACCGTCGGAAGACCAGCCCGGCGTACACCGTCCCGAGCAGGACGGTTCCGGCGAGCCCGGCCAGCGCGCCCTGCACCGTCTTGCCGGGGCTCACGGCCGGCGCGAGCTTGTGGCGCCCCCAGCGCCGCCCGCCGAAGAACGCGAACGAATCGTTGATCCAGGTGAGCAGGACCGGATAGGCGACGAGGGCGCGGCCGGCCCACGCCTCCCTGGCCGGGTCCGGCACCGGCCAGGCCGCCGGGTCGATCGGCAGGTGCCGGAGATAGAGCGCGTACCCGAGCGTGCCTCCCGTGAACAGCGCCCCGGCCACCGTCACGGAGACCGCCAGCAGCGGGCGCCCCTCCACACCGTGGGTGAAGATCGCCGCGATCGCCCCCGCGAGCAGCAACACCAGCGCCGTCGGCCACAGCAGCGGCGTCGCCAGCGCCGGGGCCGGCCGGCTCGTGGCGATGAGCACCAGTAGCCCGGCGGCCAGGACCCCGGGCAACACGAACGGCCGCACGCCGCGCAGCCCCGCGAGCCGGTACAGCTCGAACGCTCCGCCCGCGGCCACGGCGGCCAGCGCCACGCCCAACACCCAACCACCCCAGTAGACCGCGGCGGCGGCGACGGGAACGCCGAGCAGGACGACGGCAACCCTCTGGGCGAGCTCGCTGCGTGCCATGGATCAGCTCGCCGTGACCCTGCCGAAGCGCCGCTCCCGCTTCTGGTATTCGTGGATCGAGGCAAAGAGGTGCTCGCGCCGGAAGTCCGGCCAGAGGACTGGAGTGAGGTACAACTCGGTGTAGGCGAGCTGCCAGAGCATGAAGTTGCTGATCCGCTGCTCGCCCGATGTCCGGATCAGCAGGTCGGGATCCGGCAACCCCGCCGTGTAGAGATGCGCCGCGAGCGCCGCCTCGTCGATGTCCTCCGGCGCCAGCTCACCACGCCGGACACGCTCCGCCAGCAGCCGCGCCGCACGCACCAGCTCCGCACGGCCGCTGTAGCTGATCATCAGGTTCAGCCGCAGCACCCGGCCGCCCCGCGTGGCCTCTTCGATCTGCCGGACCGCCCGCCGCGGGCCGGGCGCCAGCCGGTCCAGGTCGCCGTAGACGGCGACCTCGACGCCCCGCCGCTTCAGCTCCTCCTGCTCCTTCGCCACATAGCGCTGGAGCAAAGACATCAGCGCCGCGATCTCGCGCTGCGGGCGGTTCCAGTTCTCCTGCGAGAACGCGTATAGCGTCAGGATCTCGAGGCCGACCTCCACCGCCCCTTCCACCGCCTCCCGCACGGCCTTCATCCCCGCCGCGTGGCCTCGCGTCCGCGCCAGCCCGCGCTGCCGCGCCCAGCGGCCGTTCCCGTCCATGATGATCGCCACGTGCCGCGGGATCCGGCCGCACAGCTTGATGTCCTGGAGGAGATCCGATGGCATGGATTCCACGACGTCTCACCCGGCCCCCGGTCGAGCACGGCGGCCGCCACACCGGTCGCCACCCGCGCGAGCCCCGCCGGGCCAGGGACCCGCGCTAGATCTCCATGATCTCCTGCTCCTTGGCCCGGAGCAGTTCGTCGATCTTCTCGATGTACTGGTCCGTCAGCTTCTGGACCTCGTCGAGCTGGCGGCGCGCATCGTCCTCGCTCAACTCGTGCGCCTGCTGGCGCTTCTTGATCTCCTTGTTCGCCTCCTGGCGCACCTGCCGCACCGCCACCCGCCCCTCCTCGGCCAGCTTGTGGGCCAACCGGACCATCTCCCGGCGCCGCTCTTCCGTCAGAGGCGGGATCGGGATCCGGATCACGTTCCCGTCGTTCACGGGGTTCAATCCGAGCTCCGCGTTCCGGATCGCCTTCTCAATGGCGCCGATCAGACCCTTATCCCACGGCTGGACCACCAGCAGCCTCGGCTCGGGAGCACTCACCGTGCCGAGCTGGTTGATCGGCATCTTGCTGCCGTACGCCTCCACACGGATCGTCTCCAGGAGAGCGGGCGTCGCCTTCCCCGTCCGCACCGCCGCGAACTCCCGCCGCACCGCCTCCACGGCCCGCTCCATCTGTGCGCGCGCTTCCTGAATCGACGGCATCGCCCCTCCCTTCAGTGCATCGGCGCCGGCAACCGCCCTCCCTAGACCTGGAATAATACGGTTGCGGCCCTCAGGATACCAGCGTACCCACCGGCTCACCCCGGATCGCCGCCGCCACCGCACCCGGCCGGCCGATGTTCAGCACGATGATCGGCAGGCCATTGTCGCGGCACAGCGAGACGGCCGCCGCATCCATCACACCCAGCTCCCGCGTCATGAGCTGGCGGTAGCTCAGGTGGGGAATGAACTCCGCGTTCGGGTCCTTCGCCGGATCGGCCGTGTAGATCCCCTCGACCTTGGTCGCCTTGATCAGGACGTCCGCCTCCATCTCGATGGCACGCAGCACCGCCGCCGTGTCCGTCGAGAAGTAGGGGTTCCCCGTGCCGCCCGCGAAGATCACCACCCGGCCCTTCTCCAGGTGACGCAACGCCCGGCGCCGGATGTAGGGCTCCGCCAGCTCCTCCATCCGGATCGCCGTCATCACCCGCGTCGTCACCCCCTTCCGCTCCAGCATGTCCTGCAGCGCCAGGGCGTTGATCACGGTCGCCAGCATGCCCATATAGTCCGCGTTCACGCGGTCCATGCCCTGCTCGCTGGCCTGCGTGCCGCGCACGATGTTGCCCCCGCCGATCACGAGCCCCAACGCCACCCCCATCTCGTGGACCTCCTTGATCTCGTCCGTCAGGCGGTCCACAACGCGCGGCGAGATGCCGAAGCCCTGCTCGCCCGCCAGTGCCTCTCCGCTCAGCTTCAGCAGAACGCGCCGGTACTTCAGCCCCTCGCCGCTCATGTCTCGACTCCCGGTCGAAGCGGACGCCCCCCGGTCGGCAGCACCATGATCACTCACCCAACGCGTACCGGACGAAACGACGCACCACGATGTTCTCGCCGGTCCGCGCCGACACCTCCGTGACGAGCTGCTGGATCGTCTTGTCCGGGTCCTTGACGAACGCCTGCTCCATGAGGGCGTTCTCCTGGAAGAACTTCTTCAGCTTGCCCTCGACGATCTTGTCCCAGAGGTGCTCCGGCTTGCCCTCGTTCTTCGCCTGCTCGCGGTAAACCGCGCGCTCCCGCTCCACCACCTCGGCCGGGATCTGATCGGCCGTCACCGCCAGCGGATTCGCCGCAGCGATGTGCATCGCCAGGTCCCGGACCAGCGACTGGAAGTCCTCGGTCCGCGCGACGAAGTCCGTCTCGCAGTTCACTTCCACGAGGACGCCGATCTTGCCGTTCATGTGCACGTAGCTGCCGATCGCCCCCTCCCGGGCCTCACGCCCCGCCCGCTTCGCGGCCTTCGCCGCACCGCGCGCACGCAGGATGTCGATCGCAGCCTCCATGTCGCCGCCCGTCTCCTCGAGCGCCCGCTTGCACTCCATCATGCCAGCGCCGGTCCGCTCGCGCAGCTCCTTCACCTGCTCCGCCGTGATCGCCATGTTCGTCTTCCCTTCGTTACCGCTCACACCGGTCCATACCTCGGGCCGCCTCTCCGGACGGCGTGTCTCCATCATGAGAAAGCGCCGCAGGGCTGCAGGGCATGCAGCGCTGCAGCGCTTTTCGCGCGCTCCAGCGACGAATACCGTGCCGACGAGGCCTCAGGCCTCGCTGCTCTCCTCGTCCTCCGCCCCGGTCCGGAGATTCGCGATCACCTCCGGCCGCGGCCGCCGCTTGCGACGAGGCCGCCGCCGCGGCCGCCGCTCCTCGACCTCCTGCGCCATCCCGTGCTCCGTCGAGTAGGTCACCGCCTCGACTTCCTCGGCACGGCGCCGGTCCTCCGGCGGCAGCTCCTTGCGCGCCTGCTCGATCGCGTCCGCGATCGCCGACGTGATCAGCGCGACCGAACGGATCGCGTCGTCGTTGCCCGGGATCGGGTAGTCGATCAGGTCCGGGTCCGCGTTCGTGTCCGCGATCGCGATCACCGGGATGCCCAGCCGGTTCGCCTCCCGGACCGCGATCAACTCCTTCTTCGCGTCCACCACGAACAACGCCCCCGGCAGGCGGGCCATGTCCTTCACGCCGGCGAGATACTTCTCCAGCTTCTGCCGCTCACGCTCGAGGAGGAGCTGCTCCTTCTTGGTGTAGAACTCGTAGGAGCCCTCCTCGATGCCACGCTCCAGATCCTTCAGACGCCGGATCTGCTTCTTGATCGTGGCGAAGTTGGTCAGCATCCCCCCGAGCCAGCGCTCCGTCACATAGAAGCCGCCGCAACGTTTCGCCTCTTGCTCGATGATGGGGCGGAGCTGCTTCTTCGTGCAGACGAACAGCACCCGCTCTCCCTGGAGCGTGATCTCCCGGGCCGCCTGCTGCGCCTGCCGCAGCAGCTCCAGCGACTTCCTCAGGTCGATGATGTGGATGCCGTTGCGCTCCCCGAAGATGTACCTGCGCATCTTCGGGTTCCAACGGCTGGTCTGGTGCCCGAAATGGACACCGGCTTCGAGGAGCTCCTTGAGCTGGGGGTCGACCATCCGATGGCTTGCCTCGTGCTTCGGGTTCTCGCCTCCACCGCCTTCCTGCGCCCGCCACCCGACGTCCGGGACCCAGGCGGGTGATCCGGCGGTGTGTGTATTGGCCGGCTCGCCGGCCCGGCGATCGAGCGCTCCCGCCCGCGCCAGCGGGCGCAACGGCGGGAGCGAACGGTCCGGGCGTCCGGCCCGCGCCGGCACGGCGCCGAGCGCCGCGCCCGCCAGACCGCGCCTTCGCCTCAGCGCTTGGAGAACTGGAACCGCTTGCGCGCGCCCGGGCGGCCCGGCTTCTTCCGCTCAACCTCCCGCGGGTCACGCGTCAGGAGGCCGCGCTGGCGCAACGTCCCGCGCAGCTCCGGGTCGTACGCGAGCAGCGCACGGGCGATCCCCAGGCGGACGGCGCCCGCCTGCCCGGTCTGCCCGCCGCCCGTGACGTTCACCTTGATGTCGAAACGGCCCTGCAACTGCGTCGCGACCAGCGGTTCCTGGACGTGCTGCTGATGGGCCAGCCGAGGGAAGTACTCCGCCAGCGACCGGCCGTTCACCTCCCACACGCCGGTCCCCGGCCGCAGGAAGACCCGCGCCACGCTCGTCTTGCGCCGGCCGACGCCGTGGTATTGCTCGATGGTGGTTGTCGCCATCCTCAGATCTCCAGGGGCTGCGGCTGCTGGCCCGCGTGCGGATGCTCCGGCCCGGCGTAGACCCGGAGCTTCTTGCGCATCTGACGGCCCAGCTTGTTCTTGGGCAGCATCCCCTTCACCGCGAGCTCGATGACCCGCTCGGGGTGCTTCTCGATCATGCGGCGGAAGGGGATGAAGCGCTCGCCGCCCATGTAGCCACTGTGCCGGAAGTACGTCTTCTGGTTGGGCTTGTCGCCGGTGAGGCGCACCTTCGCGGCGTTGATGACCACGACGTAGTCGCCGGTGTCCAGATGCGGCGTGTAGATCGGCTTGTGCTTGCCGCGCAGGATGCCGGCGATGCGGCTGGCGAGCCGGCCGAGGACCTTGCCCTCGGCGTCCACGAGCCACCAGCGGCGCTGAATGTCGGTTTCACTGGGTGTGTATGTCTTCATTCGCACCCCGGCGCACTGTAATCGGCGTTCAGCGGGACAGCATTGTATCATACCGGCTTGGCGGATCCGTGTCAACCCCGCCGGTCCACCCGCGCGCCGGGGCCTGCCTCATCCCAGGAACGTCTCCAGGTACCGGGACCTCGAGGCGTGGCGTAGTCGCGCGAGCGCCTTCTCCTTGATCTGCCGGACCCGCTCCCGGGTGATGCCGAGCAGCGAGCCGATCTCCTCCAGGGTCATCGGCTCTTGGCCGTCCAGGCCGAAGTAGAGCCGGAGGATGCGGGCCTCTCGCTCCTTCAGGGTGCTCAACGCCTCCTCAATGGTGTGGGACAGCGCCCGCTCGAACACCTCGTCATCCGGCCCCCGGGAGAACTGGTCCGGTAGGTAGTCGAGCAGCCGGTTGTCTTCGCCCGGCGTGATGGGGGCGTCGAGGGAGAGGTGCGCCTGGGAGATGGCCAGGGTGCGCTGGACTTCCTCGTGGGGGAGGTCGAGCTCGTCGGCGATCTCCTCGATGGTCGGCTCCCGGCCCAGCTCCTGGAGCAACGCCGAGGAGCGGCGGCCGATCCGGTGCAGTGCGCCGGCACGGTTGAGCGGGACACGGACGATCCGGCTCTGCTCCGCGAGGGCCTGCAGGATCGCCTGCCGGATCCACCACACCGCGTAGGAGATGAATTTGATCCCCTTGGTCTCGTCGAACTTCCGGGCCGCGCGGATCAACCCGAGGTTGCCCTCGTTGATGAGGTCCGCGAGCGAAACACCCTGGTTCTGGTATTTCTTGGCGACAGAGACGACGAAGCGGAGGTTCGAGCGGACGAGCTTGTCGAGCGCTTCCTCGTCGCCCTGGCGGATCCGGCGGGCGAGCTCTGCCTCCTCTTCGCGGGTGAGCAGCGGATAGGCGCTGATCTCCCGGAGGTACTGGTCGAGGGACCCCTCCTCGTACGACCCTCGACGGCTCGGAGAGAAACCCATGCGGCGCTCCGTGATCCGGCGGAGGTTGGCGTTTGAGCGTGACCGACGATGTTCGAATGACGGCGCCTCGTCCGGCGCCCGGCTCTATCGTCGCAAACGCGCACGGTCGCCGGTCGGTCCCGACCGACGAGCGTCAATGGACGGTGCCGCCGATCCGGTCCCAACGGATCCCGGTCAGCCAGGGGAACGGCTTCAGGATCGCGGGATCGAACGAGTAATAGATGAACAGCGGCCGGCCCCGAATGGCCTTGCCGTCAACGAATCCCCAGTACCGGGAATCCTCGGAGTCGTCGCGGTTGTCGCCGAGCACGAAGTAGTGGCCGGGCGGGACGACGATGGGGCCCCAGTTGTCGCGCGTCGGCTGGTAGGTGGCCGGGTCCACGCCGGGCGCCAGGTAGTCCCGCTGCCACATCATGCTGGCGACGGCGATGTCGTTCGGGTCGCTGTGGTGGACGTAGGGCTCGATCTGCGGCTGGCCGTTGCGGTAGAGCACCTTGTCCCGCATGAACAGGGTGTCTCCCGGCATGCCGACGAGCCGCTTGACGTAGTTCTTGTCCGGCTCGTGGGGTGGGTAGAAGACGATGATGTCGCCGAGGCGCGGTTCATCGAAGGCGGGGAGCCGGACCCGCGTGCCGGGGATCTGGGCGCCGTAGACGGCCTTGTTGACCAGCAGGAAATCTCCGATGAGGAGCGTGTTCTCCATGCTCCCCGTGGGAATGCGGAACGCCTCGACGAGGAAGGTCCGGATGAGCAGGAACAGGCCCAGGGCGATGAGAATGGACTTGAGCCACTCCCATGCCCAGCGGCCGGTGGACATCGTGGCACGCGGGTCCGGGCTGACCTGCTCCTGCGTCTCCGACAGCCGGTCCGCTGCGGACCGGTGGACCTGATGCTTCACGGCGTCTCCAGCGAATTCACCAGCGGCGGCCTGCACCCCCGATCGGAACGGCCGCAGGCTCGCTCGCGGTCACGGTTCCCCGCGGGTCGCGTGCCGACGGGCAGCTCTCTGCGCCTCCGTCCGGCACCGCATGGAACGGGACTCCGCCGGGCCGCGTTCACCGTGCCCCGTCCCACCGACGAACGCCCGCACCGCAGGGTCCCGATCGGCACGACCGGCCTGCGTCTCCAGGTGCCGCCGGTCCAGCACGGCGCGCATGATGCGTTCCACCGCCGCCGGCTGCATGCCTCGGCCTGCGGCGGTGGTGCGCACTGCTACCCGGGCGGAGAGGGCCCGTTCCAGCGTGGCGCCGGGCTGCGTGTGGTCGGCGCTGGGCATGGAAGACCTCGGGGGCCGCATCGTGACCCGGTGTGTCCGGGCCCGCCGGGGGCGCCGGCGTGACGGACCGGCGCCCTGATTCTCCCTAATACGGCTACGATGCGTACGTGTCAATCTGCGCCCGCTGGAGGCGGCCCGAGTAGTCCACATAGACGACTTTCGTCTCGGTGTAGAAGTCGTACACCTCCCAGCCGCCTTCGCGGTGCCCGTTGCCCGTCTTCTTCACGCCCCCGAAGGGCAGGTGCGCCTCGGCGCCGATCGTCGGCGCGTTGACGTAGGTGATGCCGTTGTCGAGTTCCGCGATGGCCTGGAACGCTGCGCGGATGTCCTTCGTGTAGATCGCGCTCGACAGCCCGTACTCCACCTCGTTGTTGATGCGGATCGCTTCCTCGAGCGTCTCGAACCGCATCACGCTGAGCACGGGCCCGAAGACCTCCTCACAGGCCAGCCGGCTGCCGGGGCGCACCCCGCGGAGGATCGTGGGCTCGAAGAAGTAGCCGCGCGCGAGCGGGCCGTCCTCCGCACGGCGGCCGCCGATGAGCACCTCGTCGCCCTCCGCCTTCGCGATCTCGATGTAGCGGGCCACCTTCTCCAGCGCCTGCTCGTTGATGAGCGGCCCCACATCGGTCTCGGGGTCGAGACCGTTCCCCAGCCGGAGCGCGCGGGTCCGCTCGACGAGGCGATCGAGGAAGGCGTCGTGGATGTCGGCGTGGAGGAGCAGGCGGCTGGTCGCCGTGCAGCGTTGGCCGGTCGTGCCGAACGCGCCCCAGAGCACGCCATCGAGGGCCAGGTCGAGATCCGCGTCCGGCATCACGATCTGGGCGTTCTTGCCACCCATCTCGAGGCTCAGGCGCTTGTGCATGCGGCCGCACACCTCGCCGATGCGCGCTCCGGTCTCGGTCGAGCCGGTGAACGAGATGACCGGGATGTCCGGATGCTGCACGATCGCCGCGCCGACGTCCTCGCCGCGCCCGTGGACGAGCTGGATGACATCGGGCGGCAGACCCGCTTCGAGCAGGATCTCGACCAGCACCGTCGCCGTGTGCGGCACGTCCTCGGCCGGCTTGAAGATCACCGCGTTGCCGCACACCAGTGCCGGGAAGATCTTCCACGTGGGGATCGCGAGCGGGAAGTTGAACGGCGTGATGATGCCGCAGATGCCGATCGGCCTGCGGTAGCTCATGGCCCACTTGTCGCGCAGCTCGCTCGGCACCGTGTGGCCGAAGAGCCGCCGCCCCTCCGTGGCCGCGTAATAGGCCGTGTCAATGCCCTCCTGCACGTCGCCGCGCGTTTCTTCGAGGACCTTGCCCATCTCCCGCGTCATGATCCGGGCGATCTCCTCCTTGCGCGCGGCCAGGATGTCACCCGCGCGGCGGATGACGTCGCCCCGCCGGGGCGCAGGGGTCCGGCGCCAGCGCTCGAACCCCTCACGGGCGGACTGGACCGCTCGCTCCACGTCCTCGGCGCCGGAGAGCGGCCACAGGCCGATGAGGTCGTCCCGGTCCGCGGGATTGCGGTTCTCGAAGTATTCCCCCGTGGAGGGTTCGACCCACTCGCCTCCGATGAAGTTGAGGAACTTCTTGGCCATGATTGCACCTCCAGGCGGCGGCGGTCCGCCGCACGTTGACCCGATCCGTGTTTGCCGACGGCGCAAACTGGAGCGCGCAGCGCCTGCTGGCAAGGCCGGACGGCGCGCTACCAGAAGCCGATGGCGAAGAACGCCGCGCTGCCGAGGGCGAGGAGGGCTGCGTAGAAGGCCCAGAGCCGCGCGAAGGACGCGCCCGGGATCGCGCGCCGCACGAGCAGGGCGAGCACCGCGCCCCCGCCCGAGGCGGCCAGGACCCAGCCCGCGCCGAGGGCGATCCAGACCAGAGTGCTGCTCATCCCACCCTCGAGAGGGGCACGCGGCGCCCGGCTCCCGCCATCAGTTCGCCTCTCTGAGGAGGCGGAACTTTTCGATCTTCTTGTAGAGGTTCGAGCGCGGCATGTCGATGGCGCGCGCCGTCTCGCTCACGTTCCAGTCGTGCTCGCGCAGTTTGGCGAGGATGTAGGCGCGCTCCGCCCGCTCCTTGAACTCGGCGAAGCTCGGCGCGTCCAGCAGGTCCGCGGGCAGCGAACCAGTGGTCTGCGGGCCTGCGACCAGGCGCTCCACGTCGGCCGCCGTCACCTCCTGACCGCGGGCGAGGATGAGGAGCCGCTCCACCGTGTTGCGCAGCTCGCGCACGTTACCCGGCCACTCCAGCTGCGTGAGGCGGTCGATCGCTTCGCTGGTGAACCGGCGCGGCGGCAGACGCTGCTGCCGGACGGCGATCTCCACGAAGTGGCGGACCAGCATGGGGATGTCCTCGCGTCGCTCGCGCAACGGCGGGACGTGGATGGGCACGACGTTGAGCCGGAAATACAGGTCTTCCCGGAAGCGCCCCTGGCGGATCTCCTCCTCGAGGTCCTTGTTCGTCGCCGCGATGACGCGGACGTCCACCCGCGTGGGCCGCTCTCCGCCCACGCGCGTCACGACTCCCTCCTGGAGCGCGCGAAGCACCTTGGCCTGGGCAGCCAGGCTCATGTCGCCGACCTCATCCAGGAACAGCGTGCCGCCATCGGCCTGCTCGAACTTGCCCGCGCGATCGGTCACCGCGCCGGTGAACGACCCCTTGACGTGGCCGAACAGTTCGCTCTCGATCAGCTCGGCCGGGATCGCCGCGCAGTTGACCTCCACGAACGGCCCGTCCGCGCGGTTCGAGAGACGGTGCAGCGCCCGCGCGACCAGTTCCTTGCCCGTCCCGTTCTCGCCGGTGATGAGCACACGCGCGTCGGTCGGCGCCACCTTCTCGATCCGGTCCAGGACCGCGCGGATCGCGAAGCTCGAGCCGACGATCTCGTAGCGGCTCTCGATCTCGTCCCGCAGCCGGGCGTTCTCTTCCGCGAGGCCGCGCTGCTGGAGCGCGTTGCGGATGGTGAGCAGGATGCGGTCGGTGTCGAGTGGCTTCTCGAGGAAGTCGTACGCGCCGCGGCGCGTCGCCTCCACCGCCGTCTCGATGGTGCCGTGACCGCTGATCATGACGACGATGGCGCTGGGATCCTGCTCACGGAGGCGCGCCAGGACCTCCAGCCCGTCCATTCGCGCCATCTTGACGTCGAGGAACACGATGTCGGGCCGGAACTCCGGATAGACGCCCAGCGCCTCGCCGCCGCTGGTGGCCACGCGGACCTCGTGCCCCTCGTACTCGAGGAGCTGGCGCAGCACCTTGCGGATGCCCTCTTCGTCATCGACCACCAGGATCCGGGCCATAGTCCTTCTCGCTCACGTTCAATTGCGGCCGCCGACCAGCACCATGGAGTCGCCGTGCACGTACGCGGCGGTCGCGCCGGCAGGGAGCGGCAGGGCGAACGCGTCAGCCGGCAGCCCCGCCTCGTCCGCGCGGCCGAGGCGGCGGAGGATGAGCGGGATCAGGCGATCCGGCAGCGGCACGCCGGCCACGCTGATGCCAGCCACCGAGAGGCCGACGCGACCGGGTCCCAGCGGTATGAGCTGGCCGGTGGCGGTGATGTCGGTGGTGTCCGGGATGAACGCCGCGAAGTCGCCGAGCTCGGGCAGATCCGGGAGCCGTCGCGTCATCAGCCGGGCCTCGATGCGGATGCGGCCGTCGCGGAGCCGCACCCGCGGCGAAGCGACGAAGCCGGGGAGCGCGCCGGACAGGCGGTAATCCACCAGACTCTGGAGCTCCGCCTCGGTCAGGGTGACACGCTCCGGCGCGCTGTTCGACCCGAGGGCCGCGAGCTTCGATTCCGCGGCCGCCGCCAGCTCGGCGGAGGTCCGCAGGGGCGCGCCCTCCCGAGCACCCCGGAGCTGACGCCACCCGTCCACGATGGCGCCGCGGAAATGCCAGACCGCGGCACCGGCGGCGAAGAGGACCGCCAGCACGAACAAACGGCGCAGACAGCCCCCGATCATCCGCCTCATCCCGGAGCTCCCGTCGTTGCGATCATGGTGAACGGAGTTACCCCAGCGGCGCGGCGCCGATCCGCACGTAGCGGGCGCCGCCGGGCCCGAGCTCGCTGTGCATCAGGTCCAGGCTCCGCACGGGGAGAACCCCGGTGTAATGGATCGTCGCAGCGAGCTCGACGAGGCGTGCGAGCTGCGCGGGGCGCGCCCCATCGCGCACGCGGCCGAGGGTGATGTGCGGCTCGAAAGCCCGGTCCTCCGGCGTGAAGCCCAGCGGCGCGAGCGCCTCCTCCAGCGCGGCGCGGAGCTCGAGGAGCGGCTCCGCCTTCTGGACGCCGATCCAGATGACCCGGGGCCGGCGGGTGGTCGGGAAGGCGCCGATCCCGCCGAGTCGGGCGTCGAAGGGGGCGATCCCCGAGGCCGCGCGGGCTCCGGCTTCCCGGACCGCGGCGACCTTCTGCCCCGGGACCGAGCCGAGGAACCGGAGGGTGAGGTGGAGGTTCTGGGGCGGGACCCAGCGCACCGGCAGGTCCGCGGCGCGCAGGTGCGCCGTGGCGCGGTGCAGCCGCTCCTGCTCCCCGGCCGGCAGATTGATCGCGAAGAACAGCCTCACTCCAGCTCCAGCGCGACGTAACGGAACCCCAGCGCCCGGATCGCGGGAGCGAGCTCCACCAGGAGCGCGAACGACGCCGGCGGCGCCACGATCGCCGCGACCTCGCGCTGATGGCCCGCGACCCCGACCCGCGCCCCGGCCACGCCCCGCTCGGCGAGCAGACGCTCGGCCTCGCGGACACGGGGGTCGTCCACGGGCGGGGCGCCGGCCCCCGGCCCCGCCCCCTCGGCTCCTCGTGCGTCGTTCACGTCGAGTCCGACACCCTCCCGCGGAGGCCGGCCATCGCCGGACCGGCCCATCGCGGAGCGTTTCTCCTTGCGACCGATCTCGGAAGCTAACGGGAGCGCGCAGGCGCGTACAAGCCGGCCAAGATCAGCCGACGCGCAGCACGGGCAGGCCCTCGTTCAGCGCACCGCGCCGGTACCCCTGGACGTCCAGCAGCACGCGGCGGAAGCCCGCGGCGCGCACGGCGGCCGCGAGCGCCGACGCACGGTCGAGCGCGCGCGGGAGCTCCGCGGGCGCGATCTCCAGACGGGCCGCATCGCCGTGATGGCGGACGCGGAACTCTCTGAAGCCGAGCTCCCGGACCGCGTCTTCCGCCGCTTCGACCTGCCGGAGGCGTTCGGGCGTGACGGCCAGGCCGTAGGGGAGCCGACTGGCCAGGCACGGGGCGGAGGGCTGGTTCCAGGTGGGCAGCCCCATCTGCGCGGACAGCGCACGGATCTCGCGCTTCGTCAGCCCGACCTCGAGGAGCGGCGAGCGTACGCCGTGCTCCCGCGCGGCGGCCATGCCGGGTCGCCAGTCGCCGGCGTCGTCCGCGTTGGAGCCATCCACCACCGCAGCGAGCCCCCGCTCCGCGGCCACGGCCTTCAGACGAGCCCACAGCTCCGTCTTGCAGTAGTAGCAGCGGTCGGAGGGGTTGGCCGCGTAGCGCGGGTCTGCCAGCTCGTGCGTCTCGATCTCGAGGTGCGGGATCCCGAACCTCCGCACGCACTCCAGCGCCATCTCGCGCTGCACGCGCGGGTAGGACTCGCTCCGGCCGGTCACCGCGAGCACGCGCTCGGGGCCGAGGACCTCGACGGCCACGCACGCGAGGAAGACCGAGTCCACGCCCCCGGAGTAACCGATGCAAACCGATCCCAGCTCGCGCAGCAGCTCGGCCAGCCGCTCCCGCTTGGCTCGGAGCGTCGCGGCATCGGCCAGCGTCGGATCTTCAGCCGTCGAATCCACCGCCACGGCGACGTCTCCCTCCATGACTACGGCTCAAGCTAGGCCCGCCCGCGAGACGGGACAAGCCGCGCCGGCTCAGTCGAACAGCTCTCTCTGCTCATCACCCGCCGCCGGATAGACCAGCGTGCCGTCCTCACGCACACGCACGTGCTCATTGAGGACGTGCGCCTCCGTGCGGCCCGGGCCGAGGATGTGCGTGACGGGCACGCCGTGCGCCACGAGGGCGTCCGCGATCAGTTGCCGGTGGCAGCGCCACGGCACCGCCTCGGCGCACAGGATCGCCACGGTCTCCCGTGCCGCGAGATCCTCGAGGGCGGCCAGGGCGGCAGCGAACTCCGGCGTCTGCATGTGGTCCGCGTATCCGCGAAAGCCGCTGTCGCGCCACGCCGTATTCGGCGAGTCCGGCCGCGGCGCGCGGCGTCCGCCGAGGTCGGGCGCGTGGACGTAGCGGATCCCGCGCTCGCGGAGGGAGCGCTCCAGCGCATCGCGGCCGAACTGCGGGTGCCTGCGCGAGGCCGGGAACCGGCGCACGTCCACCAGCACGGTGACGCCGTGTTCCGCGAGGAGTCCAACGAGCTCTTCAACGGAACGCGTCGAATGGCCAACGGTGTACACGGGCGGCATCTCTCTGCGCGGAGCGGGTCCTGCCCACGAGCACCGGCACGACCGGTGCCGCGGCGCGCGCCGCGCCGCTCAGGGCTCCGGGACGCGGCAGCCTTCGGTCTGTCGGCTGTCCGCCAGACCCACGATCTTCCACCCCTCCCCGGTGCGGGCCAGCAGGAGCGCATCGTGACCGCAATGGCTGAAGCGCGCGCCGAGGTGGAACGTGTAGTACGTCCACACGGCGGCCAGGTTGCCGGAGATGCGGACCTCCGGGTCGTAGAACCGCTCGATCCACTCGTCGCCCTGGGCGGAGGCGACGGCACGGACGAACTGCTCCACGGGCACCGAGCGCGCAAACGGTTCCCCATCGCGCACGCCGGTGGTGATCAGGTGGGCCGACGTGTCGAACACCGCGCGCAGCGCCGCCGTGTCCCGGGTTCGCATTGCCTCGAACAGTCGTTCGACGACGCGGATCACCTCCCGTTCGTCGTCCGGTGCCGACTGCGCGCCTACGGCGGGCGGGAGGCCGGCGAGCAGGGCGATGCAGGCGACCAGCGTCCGCGCGATCATGCGCATCCTTCCCTTCCCCGGTGAGACCGTGCACCGCACGCCCGTCCGGGCGCGGGCCGCCCCGCCCCCGGGGAGCGTGGGAGGGGCGAGGTGTGGAGCGGGGGCACGACCGCCCCGCAGCGTCGCCGAGGCGGATCGGGGCGCGTCGCCTCAATCGCCCGACCCCGCGTTGCCGAAGGCCTCGGGCGCTTCGCCCGTGTCGGACGCCGCCTCCACGTCCGCCGCTGCGGGCGGCCGTGCAGCCCGATCGGCTTCCGCGGAGGCCTGCCCCGGCTGCCCCGCCGCCTCCGCCCGCTCCGGCCGAAGGAGCGACGCCACCACCGACAGCACCAGCATGGTGGCGACCACGCCCAGGGAGAGCCCCACGGGCACGTGGTAAATGTCACTCACCAGCATCTTCCCGCCGATGAACACCAGGACCACACCGAGGCCGAACTTCAGGTAATGGAACCGGTGGATGATCCCGGCCAGCACGAAGTAGAGCGACCGCAACCCCAGGATGGCGAAGATGTTGGACGTGTAGATGATGAACGGGTCCTGCGTGATGGCGAAGATCGCGGGGATCGAATCCACCGCGAACACCAGGTCCGTGGTCTCGACCAGGGCGAGGACCACGAACAGCGGCGTCGCCGCGACCCTCGTCCTCGTCCCGAGCGACTCGCGCACGAAGAAGCGCTGGCCCCGGTACCTCTCCGTGACCGGAAGGAACCGACGGATCACGCGCAGCACCGGGTTGAGCTCGGGCTGGATCTCCTGCTCGTCGTGGGCGGCCATCCGGATGCCGGTGATCATCAGGAACGCGCCGAACACGTAGATGACCCAGTGGAACTGGCGGATCAGGACGACGCCCGCCCCGATCATGGTGCCCCGCATGATGAGCGCGCCGAGTACTCCCCAGAAGAGCACGCGGTGCTGGTATTCCGGCGGCACGCGGAAGTAGGAGAAGATGAGGACGAAGACGAAGATGTTGTCGACCGAGAGGGCCTTCTCGATCAGGTAGCCGGTGAGGAACTCGAGCCCGGATCGGGCGCCGAAGTAGCGGTAGACGCCGTAGTTGAAGACGAGCGCGAGCGCGATCCAGACGGCGCTCCAGATCGCAGCCTCTCGCAGACGAACCTCGTGGGCCTTCCGGTGGAAGACCAGGAGGTCCAGGGCGAGAAGCGTCAGGATCAGGGCGTGGAAGCCGACCCAGAGCCCGACGTGGCTCATGCAACGGCTCCGGTCATGGGCGCTCGGCGATGATCAGGCCATCGCGACGACCCATCATCGTCCCTTCGTGCGACACGTGATGCAAAACGGCGAGACCTTCGCATACGGGCGGGATACCGCCTCTCGTCCGTAGGCGAAGGTCTCGCCTGTTCCTGCGCGGGAACCGACCGGACCGTGCGCGCGGGGCGCAGTGCTGACGATCCGGCCGCACGGCCTGTCTCAGCCGCGTGGCTACTCCCCTTCCAGCGCGGAAATCTAACCACCGAGGGGTCGTGCCGGCAATCCCTGCGTTCGCGGCTGCGGCGCACGGGCGTCCCCCGCTCCTCCCGGGCGCCGCAGCCGACCGCCGACGCTCCTGCTCCCGCCGTTTCTCGATCGCCGGCCCGCCCCCCAGGCCGACGTCAGTACATCGGGGCCGCCGCACGGTCCGGCGTCCGGTACTGGGCGGCTTCGGCGATGTGGGCGGCTGCAACGCGATCCACGCCCTCGAGGTCGGCGATGGTGCGTGCCAGCTTGAGCACCCGGTGGTACGCTCGAGCCGAGAGCCCCAGGCGCTGGATCGCGGCACGCAACAGGGCCTCGCCCGCCGTGTCGGGCCGACAGAACTCGCGGATCTCGCGCACGCCCATGGACGAATTCGCGTAGATGCCCGGCCGGTCGCTGAAGCGGGCGAGCTGCCGCTCGCGCGCCGCCATCACGCGTTCGCGGATCCGCGCGCTCGGTTCCGCTTCTCGGCGGTCCATCACCTCCTGGGGACGCAGCGGCGGCACCGTCACGTGCAGGTCGATGCGGTCGAGGAGCGGCCCCGAGACCCGGGCCATGTAACGGTGCACCTGGCCTGGGTGGCAGACGCAGCGCCCCTCGCCGGTGCCGTAGAAGCCACACGGGCACGGGTTCATTGCGGCCACCAGCATGAACCGCGCAGGGTAGGTCACGACGGAGCGCGCCCGGCCGATGCTCACCTGGCCTTCCTCCATCGGCTGCCTCAGCGCCTCGAGCACGTGACGGCGGAACTCGGGTAGCTCGTCGAGGAACAGCACTCCGTGGTGGGCGAGCGAGACCTCGCCGGGCCGAGGGTTCGAGCCGCCGCCGATCAGCCCCACGTCCGAGATGGTGTGGTGCGGCGCGCGGAACGGACGGGCGACGACGAGCGCCTGACCGGGCCGTAGCCGCCCCGCGACGGAGTGGATGCGCGTCGTCTCCAGCGCCTCCGGCAGGCTCATCGGCGGCAGGATCCCGGGTACTCGGCGCGCGAGCATGGACTTCCCCGAGCCGGGCGGGCCGATGAGCAGGACGTTGTGATGCCCCGCGGCGGCGATCTCCAGCGCGCGCCGCGCCTGGGCCTGGCCGCGCACGTCCGCGAAGTCCACCTCGAACGGCCCGGGCCGCTCCTGGAAGAGCGTGGTGGGATCCACGCGCTCGCGCTCGAGCGTCGCCTCGCCCCGCAGGTACGCGACGACCTCTGCGAGCGTCCCGCCCGCGAGCACCTCGGTGCATCGCGCGACGGCGGCCTCCCGCGCGTTCGCGGGCGGGACGATCAACGTCCGGATGCCTTCCTTGCCGCAGCGCAACGCGATGGGGAGCACACCGCGCACGGGCCGGATCTCGCCGTCCAACCCGAGCTCCCCGACGAAACAGCACCCCTCGAGCCGCCGGGCCGGGACGGCGCCCGTCGCGGCGAGGAGCCCGACGGCGATCGGGAGGTCGAACGCGCTGCCGTCCTTGCGCACGTCGGCCGGCGCGAGGTTGATGGTGATGCGCCGCGGCGGGACCGCGAAGCCGCTGTTCTGGAGCGCGGCGGTGACGCGCTCGCGTCCCTCCCGCACCGCGCCCTCGGCGAGCCCGACCACGTTCATGGTCGGCAGCCCGTTGGCGATGTCCACCTCGACCCGGACGAGGTAGGCGTCGACGCCGGTCACGGCGCCACTGGAGACCTGGGCGAGCATCGGGGTTCGCGTGGCGTGCGCCCGACGCGCGAGCGCGGACGTGCACCGCCGCCGGACGCGTGACAATGATGCCCGCGAGACGGGGCAACGCCATGGTGGGGAGGGACGGGTCACGGACGCCAACGGTCGCCGCGGCGCGTCATCGCCGCTCTCCCCGGCGCCACAACGTCAGATTCCAGGCCTCCACCACCGAGCTGTCCGGGGTCACGCGGGGGAGAGCCACGCAGCCGGGGCCACGAGGAACCGGGAGCAGGGATCGAGCCGAAGCGATGCGATGACTCCGCGCCGATCCGGGTCGACCACCTCGACCACAGTGCCGCGCCAACGATGCACGTCCGAGAATCGACAGCGGTTCCCCGCTGTGTGCGGCGGCCCTTTCACGAGCACCTCCCTCCACCGCCTGTCCGGGATGCCGCTCAGCGTCCAGCGCCGGCGGGCGTCCGTCGGTGTGCCGAAGGGTCGTGGCCTCGATGCGTGGAGCGCTGCGGGACAGCGGCCGGGACGCACAGCGTCCCGACCATCGCTTCCCGCGCTACTCCTCCGGCTCGATCCGGTACACCCGCCCGTTCGAGCTCAGCACGTACACCTCGCCCGCCGCATCCTGGCCGAAGGAGAGGATCCTGCCCGCGCCGCCGGAGAAGAGCTCCCGGTGGTCCACGGCCGCCGCGCCGTCGTAGCGGAAGCTACGGATCCAGCCGGCGCAGTAGTCGGCGTACAGGTAGTGGCCCACGAGGGACGGGATCGCCTTGCCGCGGTAGACGACACCGCCGGTGATGGAGCAGCCGTCGTCGTGCGTGTACTCGAGCACGGGGAGCACGAGGCCGGCCTGATCACACGATCCGCCCGGGTAGCAGTGCGCGCCCTCCATGATGTTCCAGCCGTAGTTCAGCCCGGGGGCGTCGGCGGCGACCACGTTGACCTCCTCGTAGCGGCTCTGCCCCACGTCCGCGATGTACAGCCGGTTCGCCGGTGGGTCGAAGGCGAAACGCCACGGGTTGCGCAGCCCGATCGCCCAGATCTCGCCGCGCGCACCCGGCTCTCCCACGTACGGGTTGCCTAGTGGGATCGCGTACGGGTCGCCCCGGTCCACGTCGATGCGCAGGAGCGCGCCGAGCAACGTCCCCTCGTTCTGGCCGTGGCCGTGCGGGTCGCCCGCAGAGCCGCCGTCGCCCATGCCGATGTAGAGCATGCCGTCGGGCCCGAAGAGCACCAGCCCGCCGTTGTGGTTGGCGTACGGTTGCTCGACGTGGAGGATCGGCTTCGCAGAGGCGGGGTCCGCGCGGTTCGGGTCGGCCGCGCTCACCGTGTATCGTTCGATGCGCGTGTCGCCGGAGCGGCCGGTGTAGTTCACGAAGAAGTACCCGTTGGCCGCGTAGTCCGGGTGGAATGCGACGCTGAGCAGCCCGCGCTCGCCGCCGCTCGCCACCTTGGACACGATGTCCAGGAACGGCGTCGGCAAGAGCTCGCCGTCCTGAACGATCCGGATGCGCCCGGCCTGCTCGACGACGAACAGCCGCGGGTCACCCGGCGGCGCGGCGAGGTGAACGGGGTTGGAGAGGCCGGTGGCGACCTCGACGAGCCGGACGGCCTGCGGTTCGCCGTTGCCGTTCCCGGGTCGTTTGCGGGGTCCCGTCATGCCGTCGCCGCAGCCGAACGTCGCGGCGAGGGCGAGGACGGTTGCGAGCGCGCGGAGGCGTGGCGCGTCGTCACGGCGTGGGGACGGCGAGCGAACGAGGCGCAACGTCGTCGGCGAAGCGGATACAGGCATCGCGGCGGGCCTCCTCGGTCGGCACAAATGCTTGTGCCAGAGGTACTTGCAGTGGTGGCGGCCGCGGCGCCCGGCGCCCCGCGTCCGGGTGCCCCGGGCCGCCGTACGCGTGTCCGACTCCCGACGATCCAGGATCCGAACAGACGTATGCGGCAAGCGGTGCGCAGACTCACGGAGCGCCCCGGCGCGCCCGGGGCCCGACGAAGGGGCCGGGTCACGGCGACCCTCGTGCTGACGATGGTGCTGGGCGTAGCGGGCCTGGTCCTCGCGCTCCGGCTGCGGGAGCCCGCGCCGCCGACCGTCTCGTACACCGAACTGGTGCGAGGGATCGACGACGGCCGGGTCGCCGCGCTGGAGGTCGTTCCCGGCGTGGGGGCGGAGGGGCGCTGGGCCGCGCCCGCGGGCGGAGCCGGGCAGCGCTTCCGGGTGACCTTCCCGCCGGAGACGAGCGAGGGGCTGATCGAGCGGGCGACCGACGCGGGGGTCGAGGTCACCTTCGCCGCGCCCCCGGACCGCGAGCGGTTCAGGAACGCGCTGGCGCTGACGCTCCAGGTCGTGATCGTCGGCGGGTTGCTCTACCTGGTCGCCATGCAGGTGCGTGCGCAGGGCGGCAACGCGAAGGCGGCGCGGCGCAGGGATGGGAGCGTGACGACGTTCGCGGACGTCGCGGGCACGCAGGGCGCCGCGGAGGAGCTGCGCGAGGTGGTGGAGTTCCTGAAGCAGCCGTCGGCGTTCGCGGCGCTGGGCGCACGCGTGCCCAAGGGCATCCTGCTCGTGGGCCCGCCGGGCACCGGCAAGACGCTGCTTGCGCGGGCGGTCGCGGGCGAGGCGGGGGTCCCGTTCTTCGCCATCTCGGGCTCGGAGGTGACGGGGTTCCTGGTGGGTCTCGGCGCGCATCGTATCCGAACGCTGTTCAGGAAGGCGCGGCGCAGGGGCGGCGTGATCTTCATCGATGAGCTGGACGTGCTGGGCGCACGGCGCGGGCGCAACCAGTCGCACAACGAGGACGACCGCACACTGAACCAGCTCCTGGTCGAGATGGACGGCTTTTCGCCCACCGAGGGCGTGGTGGTGATCGGCGCGACCAACCGGCCCGAGGAGCTGGACCCGGCGCTGACGCGGCCTGGCCGTTTCGACCGTATGGTCGCGGTGCCGCTGCCCACGGTCGATGGTCGCGAAGCGATCCTGCGCCTGCACGTGGCGCGGCGCGGGATCCCGCTGGGGCCGGACGCCGACCTGGCGCGCCTCGCCCGCATCACGCCGGGCGCGAGCGGCGCCGAGCTGGCGAACTTGCTCAACGAGGCCGCCATCGCTGCGGCGCGCGATGGGGAGCGGCAGGTCCGCTGGCGGCACTTCGAGGTCGCGCGCGACCGGATGCTGTTGGGCAAGGAGCGAGTCGGGTTCCGCGCGCGGGAGCACGAGTGGCGCGTCGTCGCCTATCACGAGGCGGGCCACGCGCTGGCCGGCATGCTCGCGTGCCCGGAGGACGAGCTGCACAAGGTGACGATCCAGCCGCGCGGCCAGGCCATGGGTGTCGCCCACTTCTCGCCGGACGACGACCGGCACCTCTACTCCCGGCGCTACCTCGAGGGCCAGATCGTGAAGGGTCTGGGAGGGCGCGTGGCGGAAGAGATCGTGTTCGGGCCCGACCAGGTGACGAGCGGCGCGGAGAACGACCTGGTGCAGGTCAACCGCATCGCGCGCAAGATGGTCTGCCGGCTGGGCATGGGCGAGGAGACTGGGCTGCTCGTCGCGGACGAGGCGCTCGGCCCGCTCAGCGCGGAAGCGCGAGCGCGGATGGAGGAGGAGGTGCGTCGTCTGCTGGACCGGCTGTATGCGCGCACCCGAGAGCTGCTGCTCGCGAACCGCGCGGCCCTGGACGCGCTGGCTGGCGCGCTCCTCGCCCACGAGACCATTGACGGCGAGGAGGCGGCGCGCATCGTGGCGGAGCACGGCGCCCTGCCCCGCGCCGCGACCGGCTAGCCCTCGCCGTCGGGTCGGTCGCAGCCCACGAGGACGAGCGCGTTGCCCACCGGCCGCTCGCCGGCGGCGTCGGAGGGTCGGTTCACCACGGCGCCACGCACGACCATCGTCGTGGAGCCGCCGCCGTCCAGGTTGATCGCATCACGGGCGCCGAGACGCTCCATGAGGTCGGCGAGCTCCGCCAGCGACATCCCATCGCTGTACGGCGCCTGGCGACCGTCCACGGCGACCCAGAGCAGCCGGCCATCCGCGGTGATCCCCACGGCGGTGCGCGGATGCCGTTGCTCGCCGAACGAAGGGGCGATCCCCTCGCGGATGTCGTCCGCCACCGCGCCGCCGCGGAGCAGCACCGGCTGACCGCCCACTGCCTCGAGGGCCGGTGCGCCGTCCCCTACCTCCGGCACGAGCGCAACGCGCCACTCCACCGTGTCGCCCGGCGCCATCGTGCCCAGGATGCGCGCGGCCGCTCCGCGCCCCAGCACGACCACGACGCCGCTGTCGAGCGGCGCAGCGCCTCCACGTGTGTCCACGCGCTGCACGACCGCAGTGCCGCCTGCGCCATCGCCTCGGATTCGCGACAGGACGACCACCGTGGCGTCGGCGTCCCCGGGGCTCTCGGCTCCGAAACGGTGAGTGAAGAGTCGGACGACGTCCTGACCGCCGCCGCCGGCACCGGGATCGCTCGCCGCGGACGCCGGCGGCCGGTTGACCTGGGCGATCCGCAGGGTGTCAGCGCCGCGGGCGACGTAGCCGCGCAGGGCCGCGCGCCCGATCCACGCCGCGGGCGCAGAAGCCGCCGTGCGCGTGGCGCCGCGCGCCGTCGTCCCCGACAGCGCGAACACCGGGCGCGCGACCGGCCCCACGAGCACTTCCCGCGCCCGGACCTGCGCGCCCACCGGCGCTCCGGTGGGCGTGAAGAAGTCGGCGTTCACCGCGGCGATCGCATCGGCGGCGAGTTCGCTGGTCCGCGCGCGGCCGTCCAGGCGCGAGCCCGGCATGCGCGCTTCGATGCGTGGCCTGCACACGGCGCCGTCGATCTCGAGCACGTGGATGGCCCACGGTCCAGCCGAGGACCAGGCATACGCGTGGCGCACGCCCGGAACGACCTCGGCGATGCGCAGCGTGTCGGCATCCGCGAGTACGGCCGCGAGATCCGGCTCGATGCGATGGGGCCTGGCGGCCTCGGGCGCGGCCGTGGCCCGCGGCTCCCCGGCCGGCACCGTTCCGGTGCGCGGCGCGCAGGCCGAGAGCAGCGTGATCAGCAGCAAGGGCGTCGGGAGTCTCATACGCCGGATTCTCGCTCGCCGGGTCCGCACAGGCAACCCCCTGCAGGTGCACCGACCATCCATCTACGCGATGCGAGCGCCGGCCCGAGGCGTCGTGATCTCTTGGAACAAATCCCGAGCGGCCGGCGAAGTACTCATTCGAGGCGGAGCGCGCCGACGCCCCGCGGGGACGCGGCGGCGACCGCCGACGGGTGGTTCTCCCCAACGACGATGACCGGACCCAGCGTACCGGATCTGGAGGTCACGATGACCGCGAAGCTACGAGCGATGAAGCGAGGAATCGCCGCCTCGCTCGTCGTGCTGGCCGCGTGCGGCCAGAACGGCGTGGCGCAGGGTGTGGCGCAGGACGCCGCGGAGTCCGCACGCCGGGAGGTCAGGGAGCAGCTCGGCGCGGTGCCGGCCGTTGTCGACACCGTGACGGCATCGCGACTCTCGGGGGCGTTCCGAGCGGCCGCCGAGCGAGCGCTGCCCGCTGTCGTCTACATCCAGGTCGCCAGCGAGCCGCGTCTCGCGCGAGATGCGCTGCGCAACAACCCGTTCTTCTGGTTCTGGCCCCGCTCTCAGGATGACATCCGGATCCAGCCGCAAATGGGCGCCGGCTCCGGCGTCATCATCGACACCCAGGGCCACGTGCTGACCAACCGGCACGTGGTCCGGGACGCGGACGAGATCGTGGTCCGGCTGGTGGACGGACGCGAGTACGCTGCCGATGTCGTCGGCACGGACCCGAGCACGGATGTGGCGGTCATCAAGCTCGCCACGCGAGGCAACGAACGGCTGCCCGTTGCCGAGATCGGCGACTCGGACCAGCTCCAGGTCGGCGACTGGGTCCTCGCGCTGGGCAACCCGCTCGGTCTGGAGTTCACCGTGACCGCGGGGATCGTCAGCGCTCGCGGCCGCACCACGGGGATCCTGGGGCAGGAGAGCCAGTATCCGCTGGAGGCGTTCATCCAGACGGATGCGGCGATCAACCCGGGGAACTCGGGCGGCCCGCTGGTGGACCTGCACGGCCGCGTGGTCGGGATCAACACCGCGATCCAGTCGCCGACCGGCGCGTACGCGGGCTACGGCTTCGCGATCCCGATCAACCTGGCGTACAAGGTGGCCACGGACCTGATCCAGTACGGCACGGTGCGGCGGCCGCGGCTGGGCGTCTTCATCGAGACGCCGAACGAGGCGGATGCCGCCGCCTACGGCCTGGAGCGGGCCGCCGGTGCCGAGATCACCTCGGTGCAGGAGAACTCGCCCGCAGCACGTGCGGGGCTGAAGATGGGCGACGTGGTGATCGCGGTGGACGGCCGCCCGATCGAGACGTCCAGCGAGCTGCAGACGCTGCTGGCGCAGCGCCAGCCGGGCGACCGTGTGCGGCTCACGATCGTGCGTGACCGCCGGCAAATGGACGTCACGGTCGAGCTCGGCCAGTTCGAGACGGATCGCGTCCGGGAGCGGAGCCGGTCGGAACGGGTGTCCGCCGCGCAGCGGCTCGGCTTCGAGGCGCGGGAGCTGACGTCCCGGGATGTTCAGGAGCTCGGTCTCCCGGCCGACACGCGTGGCGTGGTGATCGTGGACGTGCCGCCGCTCAGCCCGATCTACAGGCAGGTCTCTCCGGGCTCCGTGATCGTCAGCATCAACGGCAAGCCCATCCGGACCCTGCGTGACCTCGAGCGCGCGGCCGACGAGCTCGGGCCGGGCGACCTCGTCCAGCTCATCGTCCGGGCGCCCCAGGCCGACATCGGCGAGCGGATCGTCAACTACCGCATCCGCCGCTGATCCGAGCCACGGCACGGCGCAGCGTTGGAGGGCCGGCCGCGACGGAACCGTCGCGGCCGGCCCTCGCACATCCTGTCTGCGCCACGGGCGCCGCCCGGCGCGTTCGCCCCGGGTGTGCCGCGTCACGACTCCGCGATGCGCATCCGGATCCTCAGCACCGCACCACGGCCGCCGTCGCTGCCGGCGGACACGGTGCCCCCCCAGCTCTCGACGAGCCGACGGACGATGGCGAGGCCGAGTCCGGTGCCGGACGAGCGGGTGGAGAAGTGCGGTTCGAACACGCGTGTGGCGAGCTCCTCGGGGATCCCCGGCCCGTCGTCCTTCACCACGACCTCGATCGCATCCTCCGTACGGTAGGCACGGACCTCGACGTTGCCGGAGCCGTTCAATGCCGCGTGCGCGTTCTCGAGCAGGTTGAGGATGACTTCCTTCAGCTCGCCGGCGCGCGCCACCGCGCGGGGGAGCCCTTCCTCGATCACACCCTCGTACCGGATCCCGCTGTCGCCGGCGCGATAGAGGGTCAGCGCCTCGCGGATGACCGTTCCCACGTCCACCGCCTCCAGCGGCCCTGCCGCCTCCGGAGGCGCGCCGTACCGCGAGAACGCACGCGCGATCTCGGTCAGCCGATCGATCTCCGCGAGGATCTGGTCCACGTTGCTCTCGAGGATGGTCCCGAAGGCCGGGTGCCCATCCGCGTACGCACGGCGGAGGTGCTGCACGGAGAGTTTGATCGGCGTGAGCGGGTTCTTGATCTCGTGTGCGACCTGGCGCGCCATCTCGCCCCACGCGAGCACGCGGGCGGTCCTCAGCTCCTTCGCCCGCGCTTCCCGCAGCCGCCGCACCATGCGGTTGAAGACGGTGAAGAGCTCGCCGAATTCATCCGTGCGCTGCTCGGGCAAGCGGCTGCGGAGGTGGCCCGCGCCGACGGCCAGCGCAGCGCGGCGGAGCTGGCCGATGGGGCGCGCGAGCGCGCGCCCGACGAAGACGGAGAGGGCGAGCGAGAGCAATCCGCCCATGAGCGCGGTGAACATCACGATGTGGGCCAGCTCTCGCTGCCGTACCGCCGCCTCGCTCGCGGCCAGGGAGACGGGCACGGCCATCGTGCCGGTGGGTCGGAGCCCGCGATACGCGATGAGATACGGGCGATCGATGAGTCGGCGCTGCTCGATGACCGTGGTCTCCTCCCCGCTCTGGAGGGTGGCGTAGACGTGCGGCGGCATCCACGCGCCGTAGATGCCCATCTCGAACGCCTCACGCGACGAGGCCTCGGCCAGCTCGCCGTGATGGTAGTAGAGGATCTCCTCGCCGATCCGCGCCGCGAGCGCGTCCAGCCGCCGCTCGGATTCCGGGAACGCCGCCGCGGCCTGGGCGACGGCCCGCTCCGCCAGCACCTGCGCAGCACGAGTCACCTCGCCCGCGAAGGCCCGGTACGCGACGGCGCCGAACAGCACCGTCGGCAGCAGGAAGAACCCGAACAGCGCGAGGGTGACGCGTGCGCGGAACGTTCCGAGCCACGTCATCCACCCGCCGGCCGGCGCGGGCGGGTCGCCGCGGGCCGCCCGGCCGCCCGCCCAGAGCAGGATCAGGAGTGCGAGGTCCAGCGCCAGAAGCAGGATCGCCCTGGCGAATCGCACGCCGGGCGAAGGCATGCGCAAGTCCACGTGTGCGTGGTAATCGCCATCGCCCGGGAAATGGACGAGCGTTTCGCTGCGCCAGCCGTGCTCGGTGGCGCGCCAGCGGATCTCGCCCGATTCGACATCGCTCCCTGTTCGGGCGGGGATCAGCGAGAGCTGCGGTCCGCTCCGCGGCTCCGGGTCCAGGAACGGCGAGAGCGCGCTGGTCCGGCCCAGCGTCCGGCGCGGCGGCACCACCACCGTGACCTCGCGCCCGTCGTCGAGCGGCACCGCGAGGATCTGGCTCACCGTCGGCGCATCGCGCACGGCGCGGATCACCGGCGTCCCGGCGAGACGGGCGCTGTCGAGCGCCATCCGCACCAGGCGTGACGGGGTCTGCCCCCGCCGCCCCGCCTCGCCGACGCCGCCCACGGGCAGTTCGACGAGCGCTCTGCGTTCGGGGCTCCAGAGCGTGATCCGCGCCGGATACCCTTCGCGCGCGAGGTCGCTGGCCACCCACGACCGGTACAGCAACGTCAACCCGTCCTCGCCCGCGGCGTGGCGCCGCAAGACCTCTTCGGCGAAGTGCCGGAGCAGGTAGTCCAGCAGCGGGTCCGCACGGCTCCCGAGGGTGGCGATCTCGCGCTCCGCCGCGCGGAGCCGCGCGTCCAGGTGCGCCGTCCAGAGGTAGGGCGTCACCAGCGACGCGGCGAGCCACCCCGCCGCGAGCCACCGCACCAGCCGCCCGCCCCGCCCGCGCCGTGGAGCGCAGCCGAGCGCCAGCAGCGCGAACGGCCCGGCCCAGAGCAGCGGCAGCCAGGGGCTCACGCTCCGGGTGGCGTTCCAACGCGCGAGCAGCAGGAGCGCCAGGACGAAACTCGTCAGTACGCCCGCGACGACGAGCGCGGCGGGCGAGGTCAACCCGGGCAACAGGCGCCGCCGCGCTCCTCCCGCGCTGGCGCTGCCCGGCCGCCCAGGCGGCGGGGCGCCGGCGTCCGCGCCTCCGAGCACCTGCGGCCCCGCCGCCCCCACACCATTCCCCGCCGGCGGGCGGGCGGGCGCGAGCTGCGGCATGGCGAGAGCGGCCACCATCGCGAGCAACAGCACCGCCGCCGGCTGCAGCACCCACCACAGGTATTGGCTCGATTCGAGGAGCGACGGGCCTGCGGCGCCGACCAGCACCCGCACGCCGACGGAGAACGCCACGGCCGTGACCAGCGTGCCGATGACGAGGTGGCGGCGCATCCGATCTCGCGGGACGGGCCGGGACCGTACGGTGGCCGCGAGCGCCGCAACCGGCAGGAGGACCGCCACGAACCGGCCGAGAGAGACGTCGAGCGGGAACGGGAGCAGGAACAGCGCGGGTGAGAACAGCGTCCCCAGGCCGAGCGCGTGGTCCAGGGGAGCGATGGCGAGGGCGACGAGCGCCGCGACGAGCGGCGCCGCCGTGGCCCTGCCGCTGCCACACGACCGGAGCCACGCGTGACCCAGCAGCACGAGGGCGAGGGCCGAGAACCCGAGCACCAGACGGCGCCCCGTCACCGCGGCCGCGGCACGCCAGCGCGCCTGACTCGTCGGCTCGAAGCGCGCATGCAGGATCGAGTCGCCGTCCACGACGAGGTGCCACCCCGCGTTCGGCGAAACACCCTCGCCGAACAGCGGGAGCACGCCCGTGCGCGCGGCGAACTCGGCGGCGAACCCCGCACCGCGCGCCTCCTGCAGCGGCAGGCTGGTCCCGAGCAGGATCGCGACGACCGCCCGCTCCGCCCTTCCCTCGACGGGCTGCGAGAAGTATAGGTAACTGAAGAGCGGGCGCTCGACGTACACCAGATCCTGTTGCGCGCTTCGCGCTTCTCTCGGCACGGCGCCGCGATGATCGCCCGCCCACGCGACCAGTTCTTCGTTCTCGCGGAAGATCGCGATCGCATCCACGCCCGTGCGGCGGCGCAGCGTCTCGAGCTCCGCGAAGCGTTGCGCCCCGTCGCCGACGTTCGCCGCCATCCGGGCGGCGAGGTCCGCAGCCCGCCGGCCCCGGGTGAGCACAGCACGCATGCGCCGCTCGAGCTGCGAGACCAGCCGCGCCTCGCGCGCCTCGACCAGTCGGTCCCATTCGGATGTGATCCGCGAGAGTCGGTAGGCGGTCAGGGAGCCGGCGACGAGGGCGAACCCGATCACGGCGAGCGCGCCGTAGACCTCGAAGGAGACGGCCGAGAACTGGTGCCGCGGGGCCGGCACGGCCGCTGCTCGCCGCCGCGAGGCGCCCTCGCGCCGGGCGAGCAGCAGCGCTGCGGCAGCGGCGACGGCGGATGCCGCGAGATGCGCCGCATCCAACGTCCGCGCCCAGAGCAGCGCGAGCATGACGGCGGCGAAGCCGACCGCGCACGCGGCGAGCATCCGCGCCGCGACCGCATCGCCGCGGACCGAGCCGCCGCTGACCGGCGCGACCGGCTCGGCGCTCGCCGCCTGCTTCACGGCGACCTCGACCAAACGACCTCCAGTCCGGGACCTCGCACGTGGAACGTTCGCGCCCGTTGCTCTCGCTCAGCGAGCTGAGCTGGATCGACGTCGCCGCGCACCTGGCGCGGGACAGTCGGCTGATCATCCCCGTCGGCGCGATCGAACAGCACGGCCCTCACCTGCCCCTCGCGAGCAACGTGTTGATCGCGAGACGGCTCGCCACGGACCTGTCCGAGGAGTTCGGCGTGCTGCGTGCGCCGACGTTCCATTACGGCGTGACCCGGGATGGCGACCACGCCTTCGCCGGTACCGCCTCCCTGAGCAGGAAAACGCTGCACCGGTGCATGAACGAGCTGCTCTCCGACTGGGAACGACAGGGCGTGACCGAATTCGTGATCATCACGGCCCAGAGTTACGAGCCGCATCTGGAGAGCCTCGCCACACTCGTGACCCGGCGTGCGCGCGTGCGCGTCGTCGAGGCCTGGGACGTGGACATCTCGGACCTCCTGGACGCGCAGAGCGGACCGCTCCACGCCGGTGAGGCCGAGACCTCCGTGATGTTGTACCTCTACCCCGAACTGGTACGGATGGATCGGCTGCGCGCGTCATCGGCGCGAGGACAGGGCGGGGACCGTCGCCCGGCGTCGCGCGACGAAGCGGAGCTCGGTGCCGCCGACTTGGCCGCGGCCGCGACGGCGGAGAAAGGGCGGCGCATTTACCAGCGCATTCTCGATGCGATCCGCCGCGCCGTGTTCCTGGCTCCGGCGGACCAGGAGTCCGACACGCTCTGATGCCGGCCGGTGCTGCCGATGCGTCGGGCGGCCACGCGGTGCGCCGAACCCCCGGCCACCGGCGGTGTAGCCAATCAACCAGCGACCCTCTCTCTTGCGGAGGACTGGCCATGCGGCCTCGTTCGCCGTCCCCGGTGCGACTCCCCCGGGCCACACCGTTGCTCCTTTTCCTGTCGGTTTTCCTCGGAGCCACCGGGGCCGACGCCCAGACGGCCCTCGACGAGGGCTCGTTCCGCCTGCTCATCGACGGCCGGGAGGTCGGCCGCGAGACCTTCTCGATCCGACGCGCCGGCTCGGGCCCGGACGCCGTCATCATCGCCCAGGGCCGCGTCTCACTGGATGGCGGCCCGGCGCCGGAGGAAGTGGCGACGAAGCTCGAGGTCAGCGGCGCCGCACTCCGGCCCACGGCGTACGAGTTGGCGATCCGGGGCCAGGATTCCCGTAGGATCCTCGGCCAGGTGGTGGGCGGCCGCGTCAGCGCGCGCATCATCTCTCCGGGCGGCGAAGCGCTGCGGGAGTACCTCGCCAGCGAGGGCGCGGTCCTGGTCGACGAGACGGTGGCCCACCACTACTACTTCCTCGCCCGCCGGCTGGATGCAGCCCCGCTCCGCCTGCCGCTCCTCGTCCCGCGACTCAGCCGCCAGGTCTCCGCGCAGCTCTCCGTGACGGGCGTCGAGTCGGTGATGGTCGGCGACACTCGGCTCGAGGCCCGTCATGCCGTCGTGGAATCGCCCGGCAGCCCCACCCGGCATTTCTGGGTGGATCGAGCCGGGCGGGTGCTGCGCCTCGAGATCCCGGAACGCAACTACGTGGCCGAGCGGACCGCTCCCCCGCCCGGCTGATCCCGGCCGACGGACGCCGGGGCGCGCCCGTGTTCCGGCCGGTCGCGGACACGCGCGCCGCAGAACGGGTCGGGGGGTCCGCGGCGTGGCCACGCGGCCTGTCCGGGAGTGGCTGAAACCCGCCGGGTGACCTCTGCGTACGGCCGGGCGGTTGGGCTTTGGCCGATGTCGTCTTGACGTTGGAGGAACCGTGAGCGGACATCGACACACACGGCGCGCGCTGGCGTGCGCGTTCGCCGCGCTGGTGGTCCTCGTCGCGCCCGCGCGTGCGCAGGAGGTGCAGGGCGAGCCGGCGGCGTTGAGTCTGGAGGAGGCGATCCGGATCGCGCGGCGGCAGAGCCCTCTCTACCTCATGGAGCGGAACGACGAGGCGGCGGCGGATTGGGCGGTGCGGGAGGCCTGGGGCCAGCTCGTCCTGCCGCAGGCGAGCGCGGACCTGTCGCTGGGCTACCGGGCGGCGGGCGCGCCGCGCTTCGGCTTCGTCACGGGCGGCGACATCGGGCTGATGGAGGTGCCCGCCTACTACAACTCCTCGTACGGATTCGGGCTGAGCTACCGGCTGAGCGGCGCCACGCTCCTGCGGCCCGGCCAGGCGCGCGCGGAGCGGCGCGCGGTGGAGGCGCGGGGCGAGCTGGCCGACTTCGATCTCGTGGTCAACGTGACGCGCCAGTACCTCGCGGCGTTGCGCGCGCAGGACGACGTGGCGCTGGCCCGGCAGGAGCTCGCCCGGGCGGAGGAGAACTACCGGCTGGCGCGGGCCCGGGTCGACGTGGGCGCGGCGATCCCCCTGGATGCGGCGCGCGCCGAGGTCGAGCGGGGCCGGGCCGAGGTGGCGCTGCTGGAGGCGGAGAACCGGGCACGGACGGAGCGGCTGCGGCTCCTCGAGTTGCTGGGGATCGAGGCGCTCGGGCGTGATGTGGTGCTGAGCACCCGGCTCCACGTCTTCGAACCGCCGTGGAGCGAGGAGGAGCTCATTGCCCGTGCGGCCCAGCAGCACCCGGAGCTGGTGGCGCTGCGGGCGACCGAGGAGGCCGAGCGGGCGTCGCTGCGGCTGGCCAAGAGCCAGTACCTGCCGAGTTTGATTGTGTCGGCCAACTGGTCGGGCTTTGCGCGCCAGGCGGGCAGCAGCCAGTACCTGTTGCGGCAGGCCGAGCAGCAGGTGGCCAGCCAGATCCAGAGTTGTGAGCAGACGAACGAGATCCTGAGGCGGCTCAACCCGCCCATGCCGACCACGGATTGTCTGGCGCGCTACACCCTGACCGAAGAGCAGCGCGCGGCCATCCTGAAGGAGAACGACGTCTTCCCCTTCCGGTTCTCGAGGGAGCCGCTCACGGCGGGGCTGACCATCAGCGTGCCGATCTTCACGGGCTTCGCCCGCGAGCGGCAGATCGAGCAGGCGCGGGCCGCGGCCGAGGACGCGCGCTACCGCCGGCGCGCGGCGGAGCTCAAGCTGAGGACGGATGTGCAAGCGGCCTACGGGGCGCTGGTGACGGCGTATCGCAGGACGCTCCTGGAAGACCGGAACCGTCAGGCGGCCGATGACGCGCTGCGCCTCGCGCGCGAGCGCTACCGGCTGGGTGCTGCGGCGTTCCTGGAGCTGAGTGAGGCCGAGACGGCCAAGGCGCAGGCAGACCGCGCCTACCTGGACGCGCTCTACGGTTTCCACCAGGCGCTGTCCGAGCTCGAGCGGGCCAGCGGCCAGCGCCTGCGCGAGGCCGCCCCCGCCCCCGAGCCCGGCCCGGATGGCGACGCCGGCGGGCCGGCCGGCGATGACGTGGGTGGACGCGGTGAGCCGAACGAGGAGAGGGGACGATGAGGCTGCGAACGGTGGGCATCATTGGCGGCGCCGTCGTGGCGACGGTGCTCATCGGTGGTTTCTTCTCGCAGCGGGCGGGCGGGGCCGTCGAGGCCCGCATCGAGACCGTGGCCCGTCGGGACCTGACCGCGGTGGTCACGGGCAGCGGCTGGATCCGCCCTCACCGCTCGGTGGACGTGCAGGCGGACATCATGGGGCGCATCGTCGAGCTGAACGTGGAGGAGGGCGATGTCGTCCAGCGCGGGCAGATCCTGCTGCGGATCGACCCGACCCAGTACGAGGCCGCCGTGGCACGCGCGAAAGCCGCCGTCAGCGAGGCGCTCGCCCGGGAGGCGCAGGCGCGTGCCAACCTCCTCCAGGCGGAACGGATGCTCGCGCGCTACCACGCGCTCCGGGCGCAGGACTCCAATTTCGTCAGCCAGCAGGCCCTCGAGGAAGCGGAAACAGAGGTCAGGATCCAGAGGGAGCTGGTCGAAGCCGCGCGGCACGGCGTGGAGCAGGCCCGCGCCGCGCTCGGCGAAGCCGAGGACCACCTCGGCAAGACGATCATCCGCGCGCCGATCGACGGCGTCGTCACACGCCTCGCCGTGGAGGAGGGGGAAACGGCGATCGTCGGCACGATGAACAACCCCGGCAGCCTGCTCCTCACGATCAGCGACCTGGGGCTCATGGAGGCGGTCGTCCGCGTGGACGAGACCGATGTTCCGAAGATCGAGGTGGGCGACAGCGCGAGGGTCACCATTGACGCGTTCCCGCGCCGTTCCTTCGTCGGCCGCGTCGTGAAGATCGGCCACAGCGCCGTGCGACCCCAGGGCACCACGGCCACGCAGACGACGCAGGGCCAGGCCGTGGACTTCGAGGTCGTCATCCGGCTGGAGGACCCGCCGCCCGGGCTGCGGCCGGATCTGTCGGCCACTGCGGAGATCGTGACGGAGACCCGCACCGGTGTGCTGGCGGTCCCGATCATCGCGCTCACGGTCCGCGAGCGGGACGCGGTCGAGGTGCTCCCTCAAGAAGACCGCGAGGCCCAGGCCGCGGCGAGGGCGCTGGATCCGGCCTCCTCGGACGTGGAAGGTGTCTTCGTCGTCCGCGGCGGCAGGGCCGAGTTCGTGCCGGTGCAGGTGGGGATCGCAGGGCGCGACTACTTCGAGATCCTGAGCGGCCTCTCGGAGGGCGACTCCATCGTCTCCGGGCCCTACGAAACGATCCGCTCGCTCCGGAGCGGGCAGATGGTGCGACCGATGCGTGGTCCGCGGGCGGCGGGCGGCGGCGCGCGGGAGGCGAGCCAATGAGCACGCGCAGGAACGCCGACAGCGCCACGCCGGTCATCCGGATCGAGGGTTTGCGGAAGGACTATGTGCTTGGGGCGGAGGTGGTGCATGCGTTGAGGGGGGTGGATCTGGTGGTGGAGCGCAACGAGTACGTGGCGGTGATGGGGCCGTCGGGCTCGG
>QGVH01000010.1 GCA_003242735.1 bacterium
GGGTTCCGTTTGGTGGCCTGGGAATTTTTAATAGGCCGCGGCCCAGAGTGGGCGGCGCGTCTACTACGGCACGCTCTCCGATCTCATCACCAGCCTCGAGGAGGCCCAGACCGCGGGCAAGCTCCAGCAGCGCCTCAAGGTGCTCACGCACCCGGCGGTCCTCGTCGTCGATGAGATCGGCTACCTGCCGATCAGCCGCACCGGCGCCATGCTCTTCTTCCAGCTCATGGCCAGGCGCTACGAGACCGCCTCCACCATCCTCACCAGCAACAAGGGCTTCGAGGAGTGGGGCGAGATCTTTGGCGACGAGGTCATGGCGGCCGCCTTGATCGACCGCTTGCTCCACCACTGCCACATCGTGAGCATCCGTGGCAACAGCTACCGCATGCGCCACCACACAGAGCTCTACCGGGCTCTCGCCGCCGAGCCGAAGCCACAGGAATCTCAACCGAGACGGAAGGCCAGCCGTCGGGAGGCACCGACGCCCTGAGGCTCGTCACCCCCGCCGCTGGGTGTCAGATTTTCGATCGCCCAAAGTGTCAGATTTTCGACCGCCGTTGACATTCCGCGGACTCAGATCCGCGGCCTCATTGAAGCACGCCCCGGGCTCGTCGTCCGACAGCTGCGGCCGGCTCGATTCCGCGGACTCAGATCCGCGGCCTCATTGAAGCCGGGCGGCGCAGCCGCTCCTCGGTTTCTCGGTGACCCGCGCCCGTACCGCCGGTCGCGCTCCGCCCTCGGCAGAGGGACGTGCCGCTGGCGGATCACACGTGTGCGCAACGACCCTCCCTCGCTCCACCGTCCCCTACTCGGCACCGGCCGGCGCGGCTTCTCCGAGCCGGGTCGCCTCCATCGCTCGCCCCTCTCCCGTCTGAGCGCCCCCCTCCAACCACGCCCGACGCACGCCCCTGGGTCCGCGTCCCGCCTCGGTGTCCTCCCGGCCGCAAAACACCGCGCCCGGCCACCCGCATCTCGCGCGCGGCCGGGCGCAACTCACGTCAGCGGACCGCAGAGCGGTCAATACGCCGCCTTCACCCCCGGCTGCACCGTGGCCCAGCGGATGAAATCGCGCAGGTCATCATTGGCCGTCGCGAGGTCCTCCTGTCGGAGGTACATCATGTGGCCGCTCCGGTAGCCTTTGAAGCGAATGCGGTTCTGCAGCCGGCCGGAGGGGTCCATGTTCCACAGCGTGTACTTCGCGTCGAAGTAGGGCGTCCCGCCGTCGTAGTAGCCGGACTGCACGAACAGGTGGAGGAACGGGTTTTCCGCCATCGCCTGGCGCAGGTTCTCGCCCGTCTGGTCGCCGCTCCGGTTCCACGGATGGACGGGCCCGAACATCCAGTACTGGAGGTCCGTCTTGTAGCCCAGCACCTCGCGCAGGTAGTGGTTGATCGCCGGCGTGAACGAGTGGTTCCAGGACGTGAGCGCGGGGTCGTAGTCGTAACGCTCGCCGGCATCGGCGCGGTCCATTCCCTTGTACCGCGAGTCCAGCCGGCCGACGGTCGCGCTCCGGTCACGCAGCAGCTCCTTCCAGAAGAAGCTGGTGGGCACTCGCAGGTTGTGCTGGAGCACCACCCGCTCCGAGAGGCCCGAGTACCGGGCGATGCGCCGTGCGATCTCGGCGCGCCGCGCGGGCTCCAGCGAGCCACCGCGCGCGAGCGCGGGGATCAGCTCGTCGATGGTGAACCGTTCCACCTCGGGCAGCAGCTCCTCGAGATCCCGGCTCTGGAGGTCCGGCTCGAGCGCCTTGTGGTACCACGCCGTCGCGGTGTAGTACGGCAGCTTGAGCGCATCGCCCACCGGCCCGTCGCGCTCGATGCCGAGGTTCGTCGGCGAGACGAGGATCACGCCGTTGAAGAACATCCAGTGCGAGGATTGGAGCCGGCGCACCAGCCCGGCCACCCGCGTGGTGCCGTAGCTCTCGCCGATCAGGAACTTGGGCGAGGTCCAGCGGCCGTAGCGAGAGACGAAGGTGTCGATCCAGCGGGCGAGATAGGCGATGTCCTCGTTGACGCCGAAGAACTGCGAGCGGTCCGCTCCGCCCACGATGCGCGAGAAGCCCGTGTTGACCGGGTCCACGTAGACGATGTCCGCCACGTCGAGGATGGAGTGCGGGTTCTCGCGGATGCCGTACGGCTGGATCGGGAAGCCCTCCTCATCCACCGCCACGAACCGGGGGCCCGTGTAGCCGATGTGCATCCACACGGACGCGGAGCCGGGGCCGCCGTTGAACGAGATCACCAGCGGCCGGGTGCTGCGGTCGCGGACATCGCTGCGCTCGTAGTAGACGTAGAACAGCGACGCGATGGGCTTGCCGTCCGCATCCCACACGGGCTGGTTGCCGACGATGGCGCGGTACGGCACGCGCTGGCCCTTGATCGTGACGGTGTGCTCCGTGACGATCGCGGTGTCCAGCACGACCGCCACGTTCTGCGCGGACGCGGCGGCCGCACCGGCGAGCAGGAACGCCGCGGCGAGCAGCCGCGGACGGCGCAGGGTCGCGCGAGGCATCCTCACCTCCTGGGTTGTCAGAGACTGCGCGTGAACCTGCGCCGAGCCGGGGGTGCGGTCAAGGCGCGGCGGCCTCGGCCGCGCCCCGACCCCGCCTCAGTAGCCCCGCCGCAGCCCCCGCTGCGCAGGCGGCCAGTAGCGCCGGGTGTAGGCGAAGTCCTCGTCCCGGAACATCTCGTCGTAGAGGGGCATGCGGGGCCGGCGCGTGGGCCTGCGGCGGCGCTGCAGGCGCTCGATCCGGTTCCGCTCGAGGGCGATCCGCCGGGCGTAGGCCCCCTCGAACCGGCCGTAGCGCCGGTCGTACTCCGGGCCGCGATAGTCGTACCGCATGCGATCGAACCGCGCCATGCCACCTCCTCGCCGCTGGACACACCATCGGGCCAGGGGGTGCAAGCCGCGGTCCAGCACGCCGGCCCGCTGCGGTAAGGCCCCACACCGCGCTCAGTCCGCCGCGAGCCGCCTCTGCTCGCCGCCACCGAGGCCCGGCGGGATCACCCGGAGCGGCTTCTTGGCCGTGCTCAGCGCGAGCGGGTCCCCGTCCTCGAGCTCGCGGATCTCCTCGCCCATGGGCTGCGGATCGCCCACGTACTCGAACTCGCCCTTGCCGTCGATGGACGGGCCGCTGGCCCAGCGGCCGGCCTGGCTGTCGAGACCCCGGGACGTGTTGATGAATTGGTAGGCGACCTCGGACAGTTGCAGGTTCTCCGGGAACGCGCTCGGGACCGGCGTCTCCTCCAGGCCATCCGCCTGGAGCTCCTCGATCGCCGCGAGCCACTGGTTCTGGTGCATGGTGTCCCGCGCGATGAGGAACGACAGCATGTCCCGCACGCCACGGTCCGTCGTCATCTGGTAGAGCCGGCACACCTGCAGCCGGCCCTGCGATTCCGCAGTGACGTTGTAACGGAAGTCCGCGAGCAGGTTGCCGCTGGCTATGGTGTAACGCGCGTTCCAGGGGTAGCCCATGCTGTCGTTCGGCGAGGCGCCGAGCCCGTTCACGATCACGTGCTGCGGGTTCATCCCGCCGAGCACCGCGGCGACGAACGGGTCCTTCGCCGCCTCCTCCTGCGCGTCCACGGGCCCTTTCTCGAGCAGCCGCGCGATCATCGTGGCGAGCATCTCGACGTGCGAGATCTCCTCCGTGGCGATGTCCAGGATCATGTCCCGGTACTTGGCGGGCCCGCGGCAGTTCCAGCCCTGGAACAGATAGCTCATCATCACGCTGATCTCGCCCCACTGGCCGCCGAGCACCTCCTGCAGCTTCCTGGCGAACACCGGGTCCGGCCGCTCGGGCCGGGCGTTGTACTGCAGGCGCTTGTCGTGGAAGAACATGGGCACACCTCCGGGTGCGGGGGTCGAGAGCCGCGCATGGGAGAGGGAACGGGCACGGGGGCGGGTGCAACGCACATGCCCGGAGGGTGGACAGCCGGTCCAGACGCGAGGACTGCGCCCGGAATGGTGATGGCGCCGACGTCGGCCACGGATCGCGCCGGGCGTCCCGCACGCGCTCATGCGCCGCGCCCCAACCCGAGCGCGACGACGCCGTGACGTCCGGGCCGGCCAGACCGAGCCGACCCGGCCGGCGCGGATCGGGATCACGCGGGCTGGTGCACCGGTGAGCCGGGAGCGTGCAGGCGCATCGCCTCGCCCAGCATCGGCAGCGCGTCCTGGAACGCGGCGATGAGATCGGGCGAGAACTGCTTGCCGCGCTCGCGCAGGATCTCCTGCGCGGCGTGGGCGGCCGCACGGGCGCTGCGATACGCGCGCGACGAAGTCAGCGCATCGAACGTGTCGGCGAGTGTGAGGACCTGCGTGGAGAGCGGGATCTCCGACCCGGCCAGGCCACTGGGATAGCCGCGGCCGTCCCAGCGTTCGTGGTGATGGAGGACCATGGCGAGGATCTCGTCATCATCGATGAGCGGCTCGAGGATCCGCTTGCCGATGGCCGGATGCTCCCGGACCTGCCGCATCTCCTCTTCACTCAGCCGGCCGGGCTTGTTCAGGATGTAGTCCGGGATGCCGATCTTGCCGATGTCGTGCAGCTCGCCGGCGAGCGCGAGGCGCTCCAGGTCGAGCCCACCGATCACGCGGCCGATGGTGACGGCGTAGCGGGAAACGCGCTCCGAGTGGCCCCGCGTGTAGGGGTGCTTGGCCTCTACCGCGGCGACCAGCGCACGAACGCCACGCAACACCAGCTCGCGGACCTCCGCCTCCCGGGCCCGCAGCTCCTGCGTGAGCTGCGCCACCTCCGACTCCGCTTGCTTGCGCGCCGCGCACAGCCCGAGCGCCTCCTGCGCGCGCTCGCGTAGCTCTTCCAGCGTGAACGGCTTGAGGAGGAAGCGATCCACGCCGTGATGGAACGCCTGGATCGGCGTGTTCGGATCCGCCTCGCCGGTCATCATCAACACGGCGAGCCACGGCCAACGGCTGCGCGCCTCCCTCGCGAGGTCGATGCCGGAACGCCCTGGCATGTTGACGTCGGTGATGAGCAGGTCGAACGGCTCCGCTTCGAGGCACGCGAGGGCCTCCTTCGCGTTGACCGCTGCGACCACGACCGCACCCCAGCGCCGCAACGACCGGATGATCGAGTCGCGGAACGCCGGCTCGTCATCCGCGACGAGAACGCGGCAGCCTTCGAGAGACACGGAGACTGGCTGACCGTCCATGAACGACGGAGGTGTGTTCACTGCGAGGGTTCGTTGGTGACGACGCGCGGCAACGTCACCGTGAAGCGGGCGCCGCTGCCGTCCACGTTGCAGGCCTCGATCGTGCCGCCGTGGTCGGTCACGATCCGGTGCGTGATGGCGAGCCCGAGCCCGGTGCCGTTCGGCTTGCTGGTGTAGAACGGCTCGAAGAGGCGCGGCAGCGCGGACGGCGGGATGCCGGGGCCGGTGTCTTCCACCACCAGCTCGACCATCTTGCCCGCCGCGCGGCCGCGGATCGTGATCCGGCCGTCCTGCCCGATCGCCTGCTCCGCGTTCACGATCAGATTCAGCAAGACCTGCTGGAGCTGGTTCGCGTCACCCCAGACCTCGGGCAGGTCCGGCGGCAGGTCGAGCACGACCTCGATCCGGTTGCGGCGCTGGTCGTAGACCCGGAGGGCCAGCGTGCGGTTGACGATGTCGGCCAGCGAGACCTCCCGACGCGTCGTTTCGCTCCTGCGGGCGAAGCCGAGCAGGTTGCGGACGATCTCGCCGGCGCGCCGCGCCTCGCGGCCGATCGTCTCGACCATCTCGCGGCTGTCCGGGTCCAGGTTGCCGCTCAGCAGGAGCTCGGCGAAGTTGCTGATCGCCCCCAGCGGGTTGTTCAGCTCGTGCGCCACGCCGGAGACCAGCCCACCCACCAGGGCGAGCCGGTCCGACTCCATGAACCGCGCCTGGCGCTGCATTTCCTTGGTCACATCCCGGGCGATCACGACGGTGCCCAGCACCTTGCCGGCGTTGCGCACGGCCACGCGCGTGAGGTGCACCGGCGCCAGCGTCCCATCCCTGCGCTTGATGAGCAGTTCGCCGGTCCAACGCGAACGCAGGGCGGCGGCGCGGATCTTCCGCCGCGCGGTCGGCGGCAGGTCCGCGCCGTAGAGATCCTCCACGTTCTGTCCGAGCAGCTCGCTCGCGCGCCGGCAGCCGAACAGCACCGCGGCCGCATGGTTCGCATAGCGCACCACGGACTTCCCGTCCGTGATCAGCACGCCGGCTCGCATGCGGCCCATCGCCGCGACCATCAGCCTGGACTGCTTCCGCTGCCGCTCCACCTCCTCCGCACGCCGCAGGCTCTCCAGCCCCGCACCCGCCTGATCCGCCAACGCCGACAGCGTCTCGACCGCGTCCTCCGAGGCGTCCTGCGGATCCATCACCAGCAGCGCGCCGCCCGGCCGACCATCGGCGCACACGATGGCCGTCACCAGGATCCGCTCGACCTTCTCCCGCTCAATGAACCCCGCGAACACCGGCGCCGCCTCCGCGCCGCTCACCAGCCGCGGCGTCTCCGAGCGCAACGCGGTCGTGGAGATGCTCCCCTCCGCCGGGAAGCGACGCCCCTCCAGCTCCTCGGCGATCCCGCCGCCGCCCACCACCTCCAGCTCCTCCATCCCGGCGCCGCACGGCAACACGATGCACGCGCCCCGGGCGCGGACCAGCTCCGTCGCCACGTTCGCCAGCAGCCGCGCCAGCGCGCCGAGGTCGCGGCTCGCACGGACCAGCCGGCCGATCGCCCGGAACGCAGCCATCCCGCGGCGTCGCTCCTCCAGCAGCTCCGCTTCCCGCTGCTCGAGCAGGTTCCGCTGCGCGGTCACCTCCTCGAGCAACTGCTCCAGCTCCGCCTGCTGCGCTTCGAGCTCGGCGCGGACCGCCTCGAGGTCCGCCGCGCCACCGGCACGCGACATCCCGAGCCACGCGGCGAGCCGCGCGGTCAGACGAGACGGAGGCGGTAGACTTTTCACTGCGGTATGAACGCTGTAGCGAGTTCGGGGACTACGCGAAAATCACGGGAACGGTCGCTGCGACGCCCCCTTCGGAGTCCCAGAGGTCATTGCACCGGCGGACGTCGGTGCAAGCTCGGGGCCGACATGCACTCGCTGCCATGGCAAGACCCGGCTCCGTACGACCAGCCCGTGCGCCCACCCTGCCCCCGTGACCACGGGCTGTTCACGGCGCGTCGTCTGACCGGACCCACGGCCCGATACGCGATGGACGCCGCGAACGTATGCACGGAGTCGAGGCCCCCAAGGTAAAGAGGGCCGGAAGGCAGTGTCAATGTGCTGAACGAGAAAACACCAACGAGCGAGACAGCGTGGCGCCTACTGCGCGACCTCGAACCGGGCCGCCGGCGCGAAGCCGATCCCGCCGTCCGGCAGCTCGACGCGGTACCAGCGCCCCGTCGCGCCGAGCAGCTTCACGAGCGCGCCGGCAGCGAGCGTGTCCACCACCGCCGCGTCCTCCGTGGGCGCGGCGTGGACCGGCACGTCCGCCTCCACCGTGCGCGCACTGCCGCCCAGCGCGCCCACATCGCCCTCCACGGACTCGCCGTTGACCGGCACGGCGGAAACGGCGGCTTGCAGCAGGGGCGTGGGATCCAGGGCGATGCGGCGGCCGCGGCGGTAGACGCCGAAGTGTAGGTGCGGCGACGCGCGGCGCGCGTTGCCGGTGTTGCCGACCCGCCCGATCACATCTCCCGCACGCACACGCGTCCCCACCTCCACGAGCTGCGCATCCAGGTGAGCGTAGTAGTACGCGACCTCGCCATCCTCCGCCTCGAGCCAGATCACCTTCCCGCCCGCCGCCGAGACGCTGACACCACGGACCACGCCGTCCGCCACGGCGAGGACCGGCGTGCCGCGCGGGGCGAAGATGTCCACGCCCTGGTGACGCCGGCGGCCGCCATCCCGCGGCGCGCCGTAGCCACCACGGATCGCCTCCACGCCCACGCCGGCAACGGGGAAGACCAGCGACCCCTCGCCGCCACTGGCGGGAGCGGCGTCCACGATCGCGATGCGGTACAACCCCTCGTGGCCGGGCGCCGGCTGGATGCGGACGACGTACTCGCCGCCGCGCACCACGCGCGCTTCCAGCTCGTGCGCGCCCGGCTCCGCCCGCGCCACCAGCCGCAGGAGATCCGACGCCAGCGGCGCCGACCGGTCCACGATCTCCAACAGCTCGATCACGACGCCGCCACGACGCAGGAGCGGCGGCTCCGCCTCGACGCGGACGTGCGCGCCGTCGCCCAGCTCCAGCCGGTAGGCGACGGCCGCCGCGCTGCCGCCGGGCGAGAACCGGAACGCTTCGCGGTACGGCGGCCGGATCACGACCGCGTGAGCGAGCGCGCGTTCGCCCGGGAGCGCTTCCGTCGCGTCATCGCCGACGACTTCGGCCGGCGGCTGGACGGGGATCGCGAGCGGCTCCGGCCCCCGCGGGCGCGCGGAGGCGCACGCGGTGACCAGGAGGGCCGGGCCCAGGATCAGGACGGGGACGGTGAGCGGTGAACGGATGGCGGTCGCACGGCTCCTCGTCGGCATCGACTCCCTCCGGCACGGATCCCGGCCGAGCGGGCGCGGCGTACGCTGGGCGCGACGGCGAGCGCACCCGTCGCCGTACGCGGTCGGAGGACAGGGCGCTGACCACGTCAGAGGACAGCGACGGCGCGCCGACCGCCCGCGGCGCAGCGGCCACGCTCTGCGGAACTCGTTGACAGGTTCGTGGTTGCGCGTCGGGGAGAGGTCGGGATGGCGCGCGGGGCGCCACGGCCGGATGTGCAGGTGCCGGGCCAGTGCGTCGCGCCGTCCTCGCGATCCCGCCATGCTCCGCGATCGCACCGTCTCCGCCGCGCCGGACCGGGCGCAGTGGGCGCAACGCCGGACACCGGACGAGCCCTCGGACGACGAGGGCCGCTCCGCGCCCCGCGCGATCGGGCCGAGCCCGCGGTGGAGGGAACACCGCTTGCACCCCGGCCGCCTGGAGGTGTCCGCCGATGTTCGCCGGTCTGCTCGCCGCCGCCGCGATCGCCGCGACGTTGCTCGCCGTGCTCGGGCTCGCCCTGTCCAGACGCGTGCTGCCGCGGTCCGTCCTGGAGAGCCACAACACCGTCATCGGCCACGGCTACGCGGTGCTCAGCCTCTTCATCGGGATCCTGCTCGCGCTGATGGTCGTGGCCGTGTGGGAGCGGTACGTGGAGGCGCAGGAGATCACGGAGAGCGAGGCCAACACGCTGGCGGACCTGTATAGCGACGCCGCGGCCTTCCGCGAGCCGGACCGCAGCCGCCTGCGCCAGCGCATCCGGGACTACGTGCTCGCGGTCGAAGCGGACGAGTGGCGTGCGATGGCCGAGCGCAAGGAGAGCCCGCGGGCCTGGCAGGCGTACGCGGCGATCCGGCGCGCCTACCTCGACGTGACGCCGCACGACCTGCGCGAGGCGCTGTGGCTCGAGCAGTCGCTCCGCCGCCTCGATGTCCTTGCCGATGCGAGGCGGCTCCGCCTACTCCACAGCCGGACCCGGCTGCCGGCGGCCATGTGGATCGCGTTGTCGGTGCTCAGCCTCGCGACCGTCGGCTTCTCGTACCTGTTCGGCGTGCGCGACCCGCGCCTGCACGCCGTCGTGAGCGGCGCCATCGCCGCCGGACTCGCGCTCACCCTCACGCTGATCTGGGCGCTCCAGCAGCCGTTCGGCCGCCTGGCCGGCCAGCCGCCCGATGCGTTCACGGAGCTGCGCACGGTCTTCGAACAGCCGGAGCCGTGAGCCGCGGCCGGGCTCCGCCCCCGAGCTTGACCCGCCACCCACCCCGGCCGCAGTATTGCCGTATGATCGGGATTGCGTCCCAGCGCGTGCTCGTTGCGCGTTTCAGCCCGAAGCTGCGCATCTACCAGTACGTCAACAGTCTCCTGATCCTGCTGATCTCCATCGTCGGGATCCCGCTGATCCCGATCTGGCTGGTGGTCGGCTGGGTGTGGGCGGACCGCTACTTCCGGTCGCTCCGCTGCGAGCTCGACGACCGCCACCTGCGCATCCGCCGCGGCGTGCTGTTCCGCAAGACCAAGACGATCCCGCTCGACCGCATCCAGGACTTCACGCTGCAGGACGGCCCGATCCTCCGTGCCTTCGGCCTCTGCTCCCTGCGCATCGAGACCGCGGGCCAATCATCACCCCAGGGATCTGCCGACGCGGCCCTCACCGGCCTGCTGGACGCCGAGGAGTTCCAGGAAGCGGTCGTGGAGCGCCGGGACCGGCTCCTCCAGCGACTGGCCGGCGCCGCGAACACGGTGGGCGCGGCAAGCGCGGCCGACCCCGCGCGGGTGGAAGCATCCGTGGCGTCGTCAACGCCCGCGGCACCTGCGGGGCCGGCCGCGCTGCCCGGGGCCGAACAGCTCCTGCTCGAGATCCGCGACCTGCTCCGGAGCATCGACGCCCAACTGCGGGTGGCGCGGTAGCGGCGCGGCTGCCGGCGCCTCCGGCACGGCCGCACCGCGGTGACCAGCCGCCCTTGGCGCGAGAGCGGCGGCGCGTGCACGCCGGTGCCCCCTGCACGCGCGCACCCGGCTCCGTATCACGGTATTACGTTCCCTTGAACGCCTGCGCGTAGTCTCGAGCGAAGTCGCGGATCGTGCGCGGCGGCCGGCCCAGGAGGCGCTCCACGGTGTCGGACACCGTGGACGTCGGCCCGCCGGCGCGCTGGTACGCGGCGATGGCGAGCATCGCGTCCACCAGCTCCGGCGGCGTGCCGCGCGCCTCCAGCCGCTCCCGCGCTTCCTCCATCGTGATGGGCTGGTAACGGATCTCCTTCCCCGTCGCCTCGGACAGCGCCGCCGCCACCTCCGCGTAGCCCACCGCCTCGCCTCCCGTGAGGACGTACTTCTTGCCGGCGTGCGGCTCCGGATCCAGCAGCACCCGCAGTGCCACCTCCGCGATGTCGCGCGCGTCGATGAACGGGACGCGGCCGTCGCCGATGGGCGAGTAGATCACCCCTTCCGCGCGCACGGTCTCCGCCACCTCGCCCAGCCAGTTCTGCATGAACGCGTGCGGACGGAGGAGCGTCCACCCCATCGCCGTCTGCTGGAGCGCCTGCTCGGCCCACCAGTGCTCGCGCGCGATGCTCGAGTTCGAGTGGTCGGATGCGCCCAGGGCCGAGAGCTTGACCACGTGGCGCACGCCGAGCGCCTCCGCAGCCCGGACCACGCCCCTCTGGATCTCGCCGAAGCCCGGCTCGTTGCCCGTGAGCAGGAACAGCCGCGTCGTCCCGGCCAGCGCCGGCTCGAGCAACCGTTCATCCGAGAGGTCGGCCTGCGCCCACACGACGCCAGGCACTGGCCGCGCCTTGCGCACATCGCGGAGCACGGCGCGCGTGGGGACGCCGGCGTCGGAGAGGAGACGGACCAACTCGGAGCCGATGGTGCCTGTACTGCCCGTCACGGTGATCAGCATGGCGGATCTCCTGCGCTCATGACCCGGCGCCCGGCCGCGTTGCGCCGCCCGGACCCGCGCCGCAGATTGACCGACCCGACCACGGCATCACCCTTCCACGGAGGAATCCCGTGAGCCCGACCCGACGCTGGGTTGATCCGGGCCACGCGGCCATCGCCGCACGGGTCCGGACGCTCTGGTTCTTCGCTCTCGGCGTTGCCCCAGCATTGCTGGGGCGCCCTGCCGCTGCACAGAACGGGCCGGCCGTGCCGGCACAGGCAACCGCGACCCATCGGCCCGAGTACGGCCCCGGCGCAGCCAACTACCAGCTCGCGGCGCGCTGGGCGCCCTACAAGATCGACAAGCTGATCTACAGCACGACCGTCGAGCCGCGCTGGATCAAGGGCACGGAGCGCTTCTGGTACGAGTGGCGGACCTCGGCAGGCACGTTCTACTACATCGTGGACCCGGTCCGCGGCACCAAGCGCCAGATCTTCGACAACGACCGCATCGCCGCCGAACTCACGCGCATCACCCGCGACCCGTGGGACGGCCAGCACCTCCCGATCCGCAACATCCGCTTCGTCGACGCCAACACGCTGCGGTTCGAGGTCCAGTCGTCCCAGGACGAAGAGGTCGAGGAGCGGCAGGACACGATCCAGACCGAGCAGCGGGTCCTCACACGCGCCAGCCAGCCGCGGCCCCGCACGCGCAAGAAGGTGTTCCACTTCGAATACGACGTGAACACCCAGACCCTGCGCCAGCTCGAGGACCACGAGGAGCCGGACTCGCACCCGCAGTGGGCCAGCGTCTCGCCGGACGGGCGCACCGTCGTCTTCGCGCGCCGTCACAACCTCTACATGATGTCCGGCGACGACTACCACAAGATCCTGGACGCACGCAAGGGCAAGCAGGGAGAGGAGGCGGAGAAGGCGGAGGAGGCCGTCCAGGTGCAGGAGATCCAGCTCACCGACGACGGCGAGGAGCACTACAGCTACGCGGTCGGCCAGCGCGGCCAGACGGATGCGCAGCGTGAGAAGAACAGGGACAAGCGCATGCGCGCCCCGATCGTCTGGTCCAAGGACTCCCGCCGCTTCGCCCTCGTCCGCTCCGACCAGCGCAAGGTCGGCGACCTGTGGGTCATCCATTCAGTGGGCAACAAGCGGCCCGAGCTGGAGACCTACAAGTACGACATGCCGGGCGAGGAGAACGTGACGCAGCAGGAGCTGCTGGTCTACGACCTCGAGACCCGGACTATGGTCAGGGTCGAGGCGGACGCGTGGAAGGACCAGTCGCTCCAGATCGCGACCGCTCGGCAGTTCGAGTACCCGGACTCCGACGAGCCGCGGCGCGCGCTCTGGCTCTCGGACGACTCGGACGAGCTCTACTTCCTGCGCCTCAGCCGGGACCGCAAGCGCGTGGACCTCTGTGTCGCGGACGCGGCCACCGGCGCTGTGCGCGTCATCATCGAGGAGCGGCTGAACACCTACATCGAAACCCGTCCGCCGGAGCTCCTGTCCAACGGCGACATCCTCTGGTGGTCCGAGCGGGATGGCTGGGCCCACATCTACCGCTTCGCGAACGACGGCAGGTTGAAGAACCAGGTCACACGCGGCCCGTTCTCCGTCCGCAGCATCGAGGGCGTGGACGAGGAGAACGGCGTCATCTACTTCGTGGCCACAGGCCGTGAGCCCGGCGAGGATCCCTACTACCAGCACCTGTACCGGGTGAACCTGGACGGCTCGGGGCTCCAGCTCCTGAACCCCGGGAACTACGACCACACCGTCCGCCTGAGCGAGTCGAACCGCTACTTCGTGGACAACTTCTCCCGGGTCAACACCGTGCCGGCCGCGGTGCTGCGCGACCGCAACGGCCGGCAGGTCCTCGAGCTCGAGACGGCCGACTTCTCCCGGCTCGAGGAGGCCGGCTGGCAGATGCCGGAGCCGTTCACGGTCAAGGCCGCGGATGGCGTCACCGACCTGTACGGTGTGATGTACAAGCCGTTCGACTTCGACCCGAACCGCAAGTACCCGATCATCGTCTACGTCTACCCGGGCCCACAGACGGAGGCGGTCTCGAAGTCGTTCAGCACGAACCGGTTCGAGACGGCGCTCGCGCAGTTCGGGTTCATCGTCATCACGGTCGGGAACCGGGGCGGCCATCCGGCCCGGTCGAAGTGGTACCACAACTACGGCTACGGCAACCTCCGGGATTACGGGCTCGCCGACAAGAAGGCGGCGATCGAGCAGCTCGCGGCCCGGCACCCGTTCATCGACATCGAGCGCGTGGGCATCTACGGCCACTCGGGCGGCGGCTTCATGACCACGGCCGCGATGCTGGTCTACCCGGACTTCTTCAAGGTCGGCGTCGCCTCGTCCGGCAACCACGAGAACAACATCTACAACCGCTGGTGGTCCGAGACCCACCACGGCGTGAAGGAGGTCGTGGACGCCGAGGGGAACGTCCGGTTCGAGTACGACATCGCGAAGAACTCGGAGCTGGCCAGGAACCTGAAGGGACGCCTGCTGCTCGTCACGGGCGACGTGGACAACAACGTGCACCCGGCCAACACCCTGCGCATGGCGGAGGCGCTGATCAGGGCGAACAAGCGCTTCGACTTCTTCATCTTCCCCGGCCAGCGCCACGGGTTCGGCGACATGAGCGACTACTGGTTCTGGCTGCGCGCGGAATACTTCGTGAAGCACCTGCTGGGCGACGACCGCTGGAGCGCCGACATCATCGAGCTCCAGGTCGAGCAGGAGAAGAAGACGACGTAGCTGGACGGGGAGAACGGTTTGCGCGGGGCGCGCTTCGGCCATGCTTCGTGGCGGAAGCGCGCCCCGCGCTCTTGCTGCGTTCGCCGCCTGCCGTTCTTGCGGGTCAGCGACGGGCCTGCGCCGCCGCGCCCTCGGCCGTGAGCCGCTCCAGCGCGCGGCGCGCAGCGTCCACGTGCGGTTGCAGCTCCGGGTCGGCGTTCTCCCAGAACCTCAGGAAGCGCGAGCAGAGGAGGGCCGCGCGATCCGGCAGGCCCGCCGCCTCGACCACGTTCCCCAGCAGTACCGAGTCCGCGCCCACCGCGCGGCCCACCCGCAGCGCGCCTTCCTGGTCCAGCGACCCGCCGGCCGCCGCCTGTCGCCACCGGTGCAGTACCGTGCGCGGGTCGATGGTCCGGATTGCGCCGACCTCGTCGAGGTTTGTCGAGAGCAGGTCCACCAGCCCCTCACCCAGGAGCTCCCCGGCCAGGCCCGACGTGGTGAACGGCAACACCGCCGAGCAGCACCACGCCGAGCGCGCGCACAACACCCGTCGGCAGGTCGAAGACGTCAGCGGCCTGGAGAACGAGCCACGACCCGCTGGCGAACACCACAGCGGCCTGGAACGGGCCGTGCTGGCGAAGCCGCTCTGCCCGCGGGATGCGCGGAGGAAACGACGTGAAGGCGGCCACCCCGCGGCACGGGCGCTCGCCTTGCGGCGTCTCCTCCCGTGATGGGCACGGCCGGCGAGCTCACCCTCTTCCTCTGCGGCGACGTCATGACCGGGCGGGGCGTGGACCAGGTGTTCGCCCGGTCGTGTCCGCCCGACCTCCACGAGCCGTCCGTGCGCTCCGCGCTCGAGTACGTCGCTCTCGCCGAGCGCGCCAACGGCCCGATCCCGCGCCCGGTGGACCACGCGTACGTCTGGGGCGATGCGCTGGCCGTGCTGCGTGACGTCCAGCCCGCCGCCCGGATCATCAACCTCGAGACCGCCGTCACCGGCAACGACGAGCCCGATCCCAAGGGCATCAACTATCGCATGCACCCGGCCAACGTGGGCGTGCTCACGGCGGCCGGCATCGACTGCTGCGTGCTCGCCAACAACCACGTGCTCGACTGGGGGGAGGCCGGGCTGCTGGAGACGCTCGACGTGCTGGCCGCGGCCGGCATTGCTGTGGCCGGCGCCGGTCGCGACGCCGCGGCCGCCAGCGCACCCGCGCTGCTCGACGCGCCCGGCGGCGCACGCATCCTCGTGCTGGGCCTCGGCGCCGCCGACAGCGGCATCCCCTGGCGCTGGGCGGCGCGCCCCAGCGAGCCCGGCGTGCACCTGCTGCGCGACTACTCGGACCGGGAGGTCGAACGCATCGCGAACGTGATCGGGGCGACGAAGCGGCCGGGCGACGTCGTCGTCGCCTCGATCCACTGGGGCCCGAACTGGGGCTACGGCATCCCACCCGAGCACCGCCGCTTCGCGCACGCGCTGATCGAGGAGGCGGGGGTGGACGTCGTGCACGGGCACTCCTCGCACCACCCGAAGGCGATCGAGGTCTACCGCGACCGCCCGATCCTCTACGGCTGCGGCGACCTCATCAACGACTACGAGGGCATCGGCGGCTACGAGCAGTTCCGCACCGAACTCGCCTTGATGTATTTCCCGACACTGGATCCCCGGACCGGCCGGCTGCTCCGCCTCGTGATGGCGCCGCTGCGCATCCGCAGGTTCCGGCTGGAGCACGTGGCAGAGCCGGCCCGCGCCTGGCTGCGCGACACGATGGACCGGGAGTGCCGGCGCTACGGCGGCCGCGTCGTGCCGCGGGACGACGCGCTGGAGCTGGAGTGGGCGTGATGCTGGACAGCGCACCTCACCCGCGCTCGTGGGCATCGGCCTTCACGTCTCACCGCCCCACATCCCACGCAGTCTCGAAGTAGTCCGCCTCCTTTTCCCACGGCCCGGCGTCGCCGGGCAGCGCCGCGAGCCCGGCGATGGCGAGAGCCGGAGCCAGGATGCCGGGCTCCACGTAGCGCCGGAGCCACGCGCCGCCGGGGAGTGCGCCCAGCAACCAGTGCTCGATCGGCCCCGCCCACGCGATCTCCAGGAAGTCGCCCTGGACGACGTGCACCCGCTCGTGCGCCAGCAGCTCGCCGTGCGGCGTCGCGTGCACGAGCGGCCTGCTCCACGGGTCCCCCACGATCACCGTGCCGCAGATCGCGAAGCCGAGCGTCACCCGATCATTCCTCTCGAGCAACGGTTTGCCCGGCCGCTCGAAAACCGGCGTGGCCGCATGCACCGAGGCCGGCACGTCGAGCCGGAAGTCGTCCCGGAGCACGAGCGCCGTGAGGTACGCAGCCCGGACGAGATTGACCTTGAGCCGCGCGTGTGCGGAGTCGCGAGATGGTTGGAGGTACAGCGTGAACGGCCCCACTGGGAGCAGCATCAGGTCGAACGCGCCGCGCCCCGCCGCACCGTTCCGAGCCATCGACGCGCCCGCGGCCCCGAAGAACCGGCCCGCGAGGCCGGAGCCCGGGATGCCGTGCCAGCTCATGAACCGTTTGCCGCCGTAGACGACCACGCCACCCGCGGCACCCAGGCCGAACGCCCGGAAGAACGGCCGCCCGTTCACGAGCGCGGTGACGCCGGCGGTGACTCCGCCGAGGAGCGCGTTCGCGCCGATGACCTTGAGCTCCGTGCCCACGTTCGCCTGCGCCCGCGCCGGCGCCGGCACCATGAGCGATACGAGGAGCAGTGCGATGACGACGCTCGACAGCCCGCACGCGCGGCCCCGGCATCCGCTTCTGCTCCCACTTCCACACCACACCACAGCCGACATCCCGCACCTCCCACACCTCATCCCCGGACACGCTTCGCGGCAAACGCGGATCCACCGGTGATGCGAACAGGGCCAGGCAACCGCCTGGCCCTGGGGGTGGGGACAGAGCTTGGACTGTGTCGTCGGCTCACTGCCGCGCCGAATCGGACGTGGCGACGTCGGCGGCGGCCGGCTCGGCCTGGCCCGCGTTCTTCACGTGCGTGTCCAGCCACGCGACCCAGCGGGCCCAGAGGTCGAGGAGCGTCTCCCGCGTGGCCGGCCCGTGGTCCTCGTACGGGTACATGTACAGCGCCGCGGTCTTGCCCAACCCGTCCAGCGCGTGGAACAGCCGCTCCGCGTTGATGGGATGCGTGCCGACGTTCTGGTCCTCCATCCCGTGGTAGATGAGCAGCGCGCCGTTGAGCTGCTCGGCCCAGAGCAGGGGAGACATCGTGAGGTAGACCTCCCGGGCCGACCACAGATCGCGCCGCTCGTTCTGGAACCCGATCGGCGTCAGCAGCCGGTTGTAGTTGCCGTCCCCGGCGATCCCCGCCTTGAAGAACGGCGTGTGCACCATGGCGTTGACCGTGCTGAACGCGCCGTAGCTGTGCCCGCCGATCGCGAGGCGGCTGCGGTCGATGATCCCCTGCCGGTCCAGCTCATCGATCACCGCGGCGAGACTGTTGCGCAGGTCCGGGACGTACCGGTCGTTCATGCGGCCCTGCGGCCCGACGATCGGCAGGTCCGGCTGAACGACGGCGTAGCCCAGCCGCACCAGCGCTTCCATGGACCGCGGCCCGAACGCGGGGAACCGGTTCTTGTTGTACGTGCGGTTGCGCCGGTCGTACGCCTCCTGGTTCGTGAACTCCCGCGGGTAGAACCAGAACAACGCGGGCAGCCGCGTGCCCTCCACGTACCCCGGCGGCAGGGTGACCTCGACCCAGAAACGGAACCCGTCCACCCGCGTCACCTGGAAGCGGCGACGCGGCGCAGCCGTGAGGTCCGGCGTGTAGTCCCGGTTGTCGGTGATCTTGCGCAGTGTGCCGCTCGCCGCCTCGCGCACGTAGACGTCCGGGACCATGGTCGCGGACTGGCGCGTGGTGGCGAGACGGGTCGCGTCATCGTCCAGGACCAGTGCGACCTCCTCGTAGACGTCCGGCGCGCTCTCGAAGACCCGCTCCTTCGCGCCCGTCCGGATCTCGAGCCGGTCCAGGTACGGCCGCGGCGCCTCCTCCGCCGGGTTCTCCGCGTACACCGTGCCCTGGAGGAAGACGTACCGCTGGTCCGAGGAGAGCTGGACGACCGGAAGCCCCGCCGGCCCGCGCTTCGTGACCAGCGTCACCCGATCCGGATCGGCGGGCCAGGCGCCGCCGCTCTGCGTCCGCGTGCGCGTGATCGTGTACTTCTTCGACGGATCGCTCAGGAAGACCGCGTACTCGTGCGTCGTGCCGCCGGACGACTCGGTGACGAACAGGATGCTCGCATCCGCGGAGAAGCGGACGCTGCTCATGCGGTTCTCGCTCTCGTAGAGCACGGTCAGGCTCGCGCTGTCGTACGGCGGCATCCAGTGCATCACGCGGTCCTTGCGCCGCGCGCGCTCCTGCCGCTCGCCTCCCGCCGCGCTGTCCGGCGCAGCCGCCGCCGCGTCCGCGGCCGCGCTGTCCGGCTGCTGGCCGCGCTGCGGCGCCGGCTCCTGCTCGAGGAAGACCAGCCCCTTGCCGTCCGGCCGCCAGGCGAAGTTGCGGCGCCCGCCGCCGCGGTCGGCGTTGGCGTCACCATCGCCCGAGCCCTGCCTGCCGTCCCGGATCGGCGTGCGCGCGACCTCGATCACCACGCGGCCGTCCAGGTCCCAGATCTCGTCGGCCGCGGCGAAGTTGCTCACCGGCACGATGTAGGAGAACGGTTCCTGGATCGTGGTGACCCGCACGTACTGGCCATCGGGCGCGACGTCGATGCTGCGGAACATCGCCGGCCGGCCGATCCGCCGGACGGCGCGGCTGTCCACGTCGATCAACGCGAGCTGGCCCGTGATGTGGTACTTCAGCAGCTCCTTCTCGTACGGGGACTCGAGCAGGTCCGGGAACGTCCGCAGCCGGTTCTCGCCCTCCGTCGTCAGCCGGACCTTCGGGCCGGTCGGGATGGTCGGCGGCTGCGGCTCCCTGCCCCGATCCTCGGGGACCAGCACCGTCAGGATGCGCCGCCCATCCGCCGTCCAGGCGAAGTTCGTGACCAGCGTCGCGAGCACCGGTGTCCGGGTGATGCGCCGGGAGCGGCCCGTCGCCACATCCGCCACGTGGATGTGCGTCGCGTTCGGCAGGTGCACGAAGAAGGCGATGCGCGAGCCGTCGGGCGACCACGTGGGCTCGCTCACGCTCGCGCCCGCCGGCACCTCGACGCGGACCGTGCGGCCGTCCTCGAGCGAGATGAGCTCGAGCCCCGGCGTGCGCCGCGTGCTCAGCGACCGCGCCCGGTTCGCCGCCGGGTCGATCTGCACGCCGGCCAGGTTGTAGTACGGGCGCGCGAAGTCGGCCAGCCGCGGCAGGCCCTCCGACCGCAGTCTCACGAACCACCGGCGGTCCGGGCTGGGGTTGGAGAACGTCACGTTCTCGTGTCGCGGCGCGAGCACGAAGTCCGCGATCTCCGGCGGCGGCGTCAGGTACGTCTCCTCGGCGAGCGTGCCGTTCTGTGCGACGAGCGCGCCGGGGGTCAGCGTGAGGAAGAAAAAGACGACGAGCGGAACGACGGCGCCGTTCCGGCCGCGGGCGCGGTGAATCATGACCGGGCCTCCGGGAACGTTTGGTGCGCGCAGTGATGTATGCGGAGGTCCGGGGCGCGTCAAGCCGAGCGCGCGGCCGTGACCGGGGGATCAGGCGGCCGCCACGCCCGGACTCACGCCCGCGAAGCTGCGGAGGAGCTCGATGAACCGGTGGACGTCGGCCTCGTTGTTGGAGAGGCCGAGAGAGGCGCGCACCGCGCCGACGGGCTTGTGGTGCAGGCAGACCGAGAACTGCTTCAGCGTGAACGTGTCCCCCGCCAGCTCCTCGTAGCAGCGGCGCGCCTCGTCTTCCGGCAGCTCGAACGACGCCTCGGCCGCGCCCGGATTGCAGAAGTAGCCCGTGCGGATCGAGATGTTGGCCTCGGCCGCGGCTTGCTCGACGAGCCGGCAGTCGATGACCGTGCCGGCCGGATCGAGCAGGTTGAACGCGACGGTGCCGCCCCGCCCCTCCGTCGTGCACGGGCCGTAGACCCGCACCAGCGACGCGCCGTTGGGGTGCTTCAGAGCCAGGAGCTCCCGGAGCAGCAGGTCGGTCAGCGCCATTACGTACCTTTGGATGTTCTCCATGCCCAGCGACTCGAGGAACTCCAGGCCGTCCCGCACCGCGGGGATGAACAGGAAGTTGAGGGTCCCGTCCTCGAACGCGGCGGCGTTCCGGTACAGGATGTGGACCAGGTTCTGCGCGGACGCGAACCGCACCGTCCCGCCGCCGAACCAGGTCCGCCGGAGCTTCTCGAGCGCGGTGCGGCGGGCGATCAGCGCGCCGACCCCGGTGGGGAAGCCGAACATCTTGTAGAACGAGATGGTGACGTAGTCCGGCTTCACCCGCCCGAGGTCCAGCGGGTTCGTGGGCACGAACGCCGCGGCGTCCAGCAGCACGTCGTAGCCCATGCTCCGCGCCGTCTCGATCCACTCCAGCGGATGCTTGACCCCGGAGAAGTTGGACTGGGCGGGGTAGGCGAACAGGTTGGGCACGCTCGGGTCCGCGCCGGCGAGCTGCGCCTCCAGGTCGGCGACGCGCAGGTCGGTGCCGATCCGGATGTAGCGCACCTCGGCGCCGCGGCTCGCCGCGTACTCCCGGATCCCGTTCACCGAGTTGTGGTTGTCGGCCGTCAGCCGGAAGCTCGACCGCTCCCCGAACGGGTAGCCCTCCCCCACCAGCTTCAGCGCCCCCGTCGCGTTGCTCGTGAAGACGACCTCGTACTCCTCCGGGTCCGCCCGGAAGAACTCCAGCACCTTGGCGCGCGTCTGCTGCACCAGCTCCGTGCTGACCCGCGATGACGGGTTCCGCGAGTGGGGGTTGCCCAGCACCGCGCCGCACAGGCGCTGCATGTGCTCCCGAACCAGGGACTCCGGGTACAGCGCGGCGCCCGTGTGGTCCAAATACACATGGCCGCCCGCATCCAGCCGGGCGAACTCCGTCGCACGGAGCTCGCGGAACCGTTCGTCCATGCGTCGTGCTCCCGTTCCTTCTCGCTTCCTTCCCTCTCCGGCACGGCGAAGGGCGCGGAGGGTACGCCCCCCGCGCCCTCGGAGCCGTCAGGAGCCGTACCTCTGCGCGCCGGGCCTACACGTCGGCCACTCGCTGGGCACGCCGGGGCCGCGCTGGCCGCCGCGCTGCGAGGCAACCTGCGCCGGCGGCAGGACCCGCCGCGCGCGCGAGACGCGCTCCGGGTCCTCCGAGGCGAGGTACGCCAGCATCGCCGTCAGCGTCGCGTTGTTCCGGATCTCCTCGAAGACGATCTTGTCGTACGTGTCCCGGTTCGTGTGCCACGTGACGGTGCCGTAGCCCCAGGACAGCGAGCTCAGGTTGAACGCCGGCGCGCCCGCGCAGATGAACGACGCGTAGTCGCTGCCGCCGCCGCCGGGCGCGCCCGGGATCTGGAGCTCGATGTGCCGCGTGATCTCCACGGGGATGCGCGCCAGCCACCGGCCGAAGTGGGCCCCGGCATCCACGAGCCCCTGCATGGAGATGTTGACGACGCGGCCCGTGCCGTTGTCCTGGTTGAACAGCGCCTGGAGCCCCTCGACCACCTCCGGGTGCATCTCGGCGAACCGGCGCGACCCGTTCAGCCCCTGCTCCTCGCCGCCCCACAGCGCCACCATGATGGTGCGCTTCGGCCGCGGGTAGGCCTGCTTCAGGATCCGCATCGCCTCGAGCATCGTCGTGACGCCCGTGCCGTTGTCCGTCGCGCCGGAGGCGGAGTCCCACGAGTCGAAGTGGGCGGACAGCAGCACGTACTCATCCGGCAGCTCGGTGCCCCGGATCACGCCGATCGTGTTGTACACCGGCACCTCGCCCAGGAACTCCGCGTCCGCCTCCAGCCGCAGCACCGGCCCCTGACCGTATTGCGCCAGACGGTAGACCAGCCCGTAGTCCTCGCAGCTCAGGTCCAGGACCGGCGTACGCTTCGTCTCCGTGAAGAAGACCTTGTTCACGCCCAGGTCCCGCGACCAGTTGGACGTCAGGATGCCCGCGACGCCGGCTTCCTCCAGCCGGAGATGGAAGTCCCGACCCTGCGGCACCGAACGCCGGAAGGCCTCCTCCGCCTCCCGCCGCGCCTGCTGGAGCCGCTCCAGCGCCCCCGGCGTCCCGTACTCCTCGTAGTGCGCATCGGGGCGGCAGGTCGGCTGCGGGAACGAGATCGCGACGAACTTGCCCCGCACCGTCTTCAGCCACGCCTCCAGCGCGGCCGAGTCGCCACCCACCGGCGGGACGACGACCGGCGCCTGCACCTTCCGGCCGTTCGTGCCCGGACTCCACGCGAGCATCGTCCCCTCGAGCGTCCGGACCCGCGGCGCGATCAGGTCAATGTGCGTGATGCCACGCCGCCAGCCCCGCCACGTGCCGTACTGCTCGTTGTACGCCTCGATGCCCCAGCTCTGCAGCAGCTTGACGGCCCAGTCGTTCGCCGCCTTCATCGCCGGGGACCCCGTCAGCCGCGGGCCGATCGAGTCCAGGAGCGGCTGCGCGATCCGCTCCGCCTGCGACTCCTCCATCCCCAGCTTCCAGATCTGCTTCAGCACCGGGTCATCGACCGCCCAGGTCTGACCGGCGGCCGGCGCGGCGCCGCACACCAGCATCGTCACTGAGAGCAGCGTCCGTATCCTGCGCGTCATGGCAACCTCGAATCGGCAGAGCGTGACAGTACCGGCCGCGACGGTCTGCGGCCGCGAGCGCGGGAGAAAAGGTCGGCTCCCCGGCGAACTCAGGCAAGGCCGCCCGTCATCACGCTCGCGCGCGCCGGCTGCATCGCCGGTCCGCACGCCACGGCCACCCCGGGGAGTCTATGGAGGCGGGGCCGAAATGCAGCGCCCCGGCGACGCACCCTGCGTCACCGGGGCGTGTGCGGTCGGCCTCGACGGAGACGGCCGACCGGCGCCGCGGCGCTCTGCCCACTGCCGCGGTCCGGCTGCCGCTCGTCCAGGGTTCAACGGCGTGTGCTGCGCTTCGCCGCCTTCTTGGCGGAGCGCCGCTTCGCCGCCTTCTTGGCCGTCTTCTTCGCGGCGCGCTTGGCGGCCTTCTTGGCCGTCTTCTTCGCGGCGCGCTTGGCGGCCTTCTTGGCCGTCTTCTTCGCAGCACGCTTCGCGGCCTTCTTGGCCGTCTTCTTCGCGGCGCGCTTGGCGGCCTTCTTGGCCGTCTTCTTCGCGGCGCGCTTGGCGGCCTTCTTGGCCGTCTTCTTCGCGGCGCGCTTCGCGGCCTTCTTCGCCGCCTTCTTCGCGGCCTTCTTCGCCGCGTTCACCGGCGCCGCCTCTACCGGCTCCGGAGCAGGCGTCGGCTCACCCAGCTCCGTGTTCATCCCGCCGTAATACCCTGGACCTTCCATGTTCGGCCTCCCGGGTTCAACGGTGAACGTTGGACGTCGCGAGGGCTCTCCCGGTCTCGACCGGTGCCGCTGCGTCGGCGGCCATCCCATACCCTCGCCAACGCATGCACATCAAATATACGCAATCCTCACGTATATGAAAGCATCTCGTTTGACATCTTCGCAAGGGGGATGAGTCGATGCTCTCATGCGAGCACCACAGCGAAGATGATGAGGTGCGCGATGAGGATGACCAGACGAACGTCAGGGCGCGGTCGCGCCCTGCAACGCCGCGACGCGGACCCGACGCTCACGCCGCGCAAAGCCCAACGTCACACCCGCCGCCAGCCCGACGTGCACGGGTAGCGCGAGGGCGATGATCTCCCCGTTCATCTGGTCGAAGCCCGGCAGCGCCTGGAGGGCGAAGCCGGCGATGGAAAGCAGCGCGAGCGCAGCCGCGGTCCAGTGCAGCGCCGCCCTCGCCCGCGTGCCGCGCCGCGTCGCCAGCGGCAGCAGCACCAGCAGCACGAGGGCGAGGGGATTGGCCTGGAGGAGGTTCTCGTTGCCGTACGTCACCCAGTGGTCCGTACCCAACCACAGGAACGAGAGCAGGATGCCGAGCACGCCCGTGACCGCCGCCCACACGCCGGCCAGCAGCAGGAACACCACGCGCGGACCACGCCGCTGCGCCGCCCCGCGCCCCGACAACGCGAGTGCGGCGCCCAGCACCGTACCCGCCGCCAGAGAAGCCGGGACACGATCCGGCACTCCCTCCGGCACCGGCGGCCGCGATGCCTCGAACAGCAGCGTCTCCGCCTTCACCAGTGGCGCCTCCCGGCCCGACTCATCGATGACCGTGACCCGCCGTATGTTCTCCATCAGCTCCATCGGCAGGAACGACTCCGCCCACCGCGTGAGCGGCACGTCGATGGCTCGGGTCATGGCGACCTCGAGGCCGTAGAACACCGGCAGGTCATCGGCGACCAGGCGGCGCGTGTGGGTACGGTATGTCATCCCGGACGGCTCCGCATCCAGGACCTCCCGCAGCCGCCCGCCCAGCACCATGTCAATGGCGTCCCGCACCCGCGTCGAGCAGTTGTCCCGATAGTAGTCGTAACGGTAGGTCCGGTTCTCCGGCAGCGAGTTCCACTCGAGGAACCGCTTCAGCTCCAGCCGCTGCTGCGGCGTGAGGTTCAGCTCCTGCACCCACACCGACCGGTTCGCCGCCACGTACGCCCGCACCATCGCCTCGGCGTCCACCGGCTGGACCCAGTAGTTCAGCCGGCCGCGGATGAAGTTGCGCAGGAAGCCCGGCTCGTCGAAGTCGAACATCCCGTAGTTGTACGCCAGGTCCTGGCCCGTCGCGGCGTCACGGATCCACAGCGCGTTGTGGCCGAAGCGCTCCCACACGGCATCACCCGGCCCCATCGTCACCAGGTAGATGGTGAGCTCGCTGCCCGGCTCCGCCGCGGCGGCCGGTGGTTCCGCGGCGGTGACGGCCGGCGTCGATGCTCCCGCAGGGGTCGGCGGTCGGCCCTGAGAGGCGGATCCTCGCGTGGCAGCGACGGCCGGCGCCTCGAAGGCGAGCACGCCGATCACCGCCGCGAGCACCTTCACACGCACGTGCCCACGGCGCACCAATGCACCCGTGCGTCCTGTCCGCTCCACTCCCACGGCTCTCCAGTGAAAGAGGGGAATCGCTCCCGGCGTTTACCCGCGGCCGCGCAGCATGCTCCCGTCACACGGCCTCGACCCGAGCGAACGCACCCTCGCAACGGCGACTCCGCGGAGTCACGCCGCGCGCCGCGTCGGCACCCGCACCGTGAACGTGCTGCCTTCGCCCAGCGTGCTCTCCACCGTGATGTCGCCGCCGAGGAGACGCGCCAGACGCCGCGCAAGACTCAGGCCCAGCCCCGCGCCGCCCTGCGTCCGCGTCGTCGCCTGCTCCGCTTGCCAGAACGGGTCGAAGATGTCCTCGATGTGTTCGGGCCGGATCCCCGGGCCCGTGTCGCGCACCCGGAACACGGCCTGCCCGTCCTCCAGCTCCGCATTCAGCTCGACGACGCCCCGGGACGTGAACTTCACCGCGTTCGAGAGTAGACTCATCAGGACCTGCCGGACCTTGCCACGGTCCAGCTCGATGAGCACCGGCTCCTCCGGCACGTGCACGATGAACTCCAGGCCTTTCTCCCGCGCGAGCGGCTCGATCCGCCGGCCCACCTCGTTGACGACGTTCGCCAGGTCCACCCGCTCGCTGCGCACCTGTTCCCGGCCCGCCTCCGCACGGGTGAAGACCAGGATCTCGTCAATGAGCTGGAGCAGGTGTCGGGCGCTCACGAGCAGCCGCTCCAGGTGCCACGCCTGCTTCTCGTTCACCTCGCCCAGCACGCCGTTGCGGATCAGCTCGGCGTAACCCATGATCGCGGTGAGGGGCGTCCGCAACTCGTGGCTCATCACCGCCAGGAAGTCCGATTTCGCCTGGTTCGCCAACAGCGCTTCCTGGTACAGCCGCGCGTTGTCCACCGCGAACGCGGCCCGCCGCGCCAGGTCCTCCGCCACCCGCAGGTCGGTCTCGGTGTAACGCCGGCCCGGTCGCGTCGAGACCAGGGTGAACGAGCCCAGCGTGCGGCCGCGCGCCACCATCGGCACCAGGATGCCGGACTCCAGGCCCAGCTTCCGCAGGCGTGCCACCTGCGCGGGATCGTCGCCCGCCACCGCGCGGAGCACCGCGTCATCCACCGTGGACAGGAGCCTCGACTCGCCGCTGCGCAGCACCTCCGTGATCGGCGACCCCGGCTCCATCGCCGCGGGGTGCGCCATGTACTCTTCGAGCACCGGCTGCGCCGCAGGGTCCCGGTGCTCCCCCGCCACCCGGTGCGCCAGCCCGTCTTCCTCGATGACGTAGACGATGCACCAGTCCGCGAAGCTGCGCACCACGAGGCGCGCGACATCCCGGAGCGCCGCTCGGGCATCCAGCGTGGACGACAGGACCTCTCCTGCCTCGGCGAGGAACGCTTGCGCCTCCTCGCTCGCGCGCAGCCGCTCCTCGGCGCGCTTGCGGCCGATGGCGAACGCGATGTGACTCGCGACCGTGCGCGCGAGCCGCACCTCGTCATCGGTGAAGACGTGCGGCTCGTCGTAGTACACCATGAATTTGCCGAGGAGCTGACCGTTGTAGACCAGCGGGATGAAGGCGAGGGCGCGGATCCCTTCGCGGAGGATGGCGGTCCTCATCTCTCCGAGAGACGGGGCGTTCGCTACGTCCGGCGCCAGCACCGGCTGCGGGTCGCGCGCATCCCGCGGCCACGGCGAGTGGCCCTCCACCGCGGCGCGGTACTCGGCCGACAGCCCGCGCCATGCCTTGAACCGGCTGACTCCGTCCGGGTCGAACAGGAGCAGCGAGGCGCGGTCCACCTCGAGGGCTTCTGTCAGGCCGTCGAGCGCCAGCTCGTAGATCTCCTCGAGGTCCACCGCGCGCGCCACGGCCTCCGTCAGCTCGTACAGCACGCGCACCTCGCGGAAGCGCGACGCGGGCACGGTCCCGTTGCCGGACTGTTCCGTCTCGCGGACTCGTTCCCGGTCTCTCGCCCCGGATCCCTCGCGATCCGGCTTCCCCGACAAGCGCACGATCCGAACCCGGCGGTCGCGGTCCCACGCCCCCGGCTCTCCGGGGAACCGCCTCCCAGGGGCGCACCTCACGTGCCAAACCCACCCCGACGGACTCGCCACCGGCCGGGCCGCAGCGCTCCGGCCCGCCGGCCCTCGGGCGGTCACCGGGCGTCCCGCTTTCCGCACGGGCGTCCCCTCGCCTCCGGGACGCTCTCGCCGTTCGCGCCGATCTCCTCGGCCACGCTCTCGTTGACCCGGTCCGGCTGAGCGACCTTCTGTGCCTCTACTGCATGTTGCTACACGCGCGTGCGCGCGTGATCACCCGAACGTCCGGCAGGGGGGCCGTGGCCACGCGCCGGCGTCACCGGGGCCCGGCGCGGCACCCGTGCCGTGCAAGTGCACAACGCAGCGCGGCCGCGGCGCGTAGCCGCGGCCGCGCTCCTGCCCGGGCTCCGGGACTCCGGTGCGGACCGCTGGTCAGTTCCGGCCCCGCTCCTCGCCCGGGCGATACCGCGCCACGAGCTGCTCCCGGATCTCGGCCTCCGTGAACGCGACGCGCTTCATCCGCCCGGCCGCGAACATCTCGGCCTGATCAGCGTGGTACGGCGACTCCGGATCCGGGCTCTGGCCGTAGCCCAGCACCGAGTACGCCCGCGGCGGGTTCGTGAACTCCACGGCCAGCACCCAGCCATCGCCTCCGGTCACCACGCGCTTGCCGTCCTCGGCTTCGCGGAAGTTCAGCACGCGGAAGCACCCCAGCGCGCCGCTGCAGCCGCCCACCGGCACGTCCACATCCCCGCGCCGCACCCGGTGCACGTCGCCCCAGGCCACGTCCCAGCTCCCGTACCGGCTCCGCGTCTCCTCCACCGCGTGGGCGAACGCCTCCGCCGCCAGATCCAGCTGCGCCAGCCCCCGCGGCGTCTCGAGCGGCCGTTCCGGCGTCCACGGCTCCCGGTACAGCAGCGCCTCCAGCGCCTCGCCGGTCGGGCCGCCCTGGTCCGCGCCGGCCACCCGCTCGCGCACCAGCGCCACGTACCGGCGCCACCACGCCTCGAACAACACGCCGCCACGGCTCTCCGCCGCCACCGTGTTGTCCCACCGCTCCAGGAGCTCCAGCGCAGAGGCGACCTCGCCGGTCGGCCCCGTCGCCTTGACCGCCGCGATCAGGTCCGGCTTCACCCGGTCCGCCAGCAGCATCTTCATGCTGTGCTTCAGCTCGATCACGTCCTCGAGACTGAGCTTGCGCCGGTTGTGGATCAACTCGATGGCGTGCTGGCTGCGCAGCCGGAGCTGCGGCTTCGGGAAGTACGGTGGGAACTTCGCCGGGTCCAGCGGCTCGTACATGTTGGTGTAGTACGGCGCGTCGTTCTCGTTGTGGACGTAGCCGCCCCGCGGGTTCAGGAACTGCGGCAGCGAGTCGAACGGAACGAGCCGCGTCCACACCTCCGACGAGCGCCGCGCAGGAACCGCGGCCGTGTCACCGCCGGTCGGGTGCGGGAAGGCGGGCAGCGCCGCGTTCCAGACGTAGTAGATGTTCCCGTCCCGGTCCGCGTACGTGAAGTTCGACGTCGTCCGCGCGCGCAGACGCATCGCCTCCTTCCACTCGGCGAAGTTCCGCGCCTTCATCATCCGCATGAACTGCTCGCCGACCCGGTACTCGCCCGCACCCGCCGCACGCAGCACGTAGATCTTGCCGCCGTCGCGGTGGATGACCGGCCCCAGCGGCGTCATCCAGAACTCCCGCGTCGCCGTGCCGATGCCCGGGCCGTTGCGGAACTCCGCGGTGACCACCTCGCGCCGCAGCGGGATGGACGCTCCGTCGAAGAGGTAGTGGTCCGGCCGTGCCGGGTCCACGTCCAGGGCGTAGATCTCGTCCGTGTCCGGATCGTTGTTCGTCGTGGCCCAGCCCAGGTACTCGTTGAACCCGCCGATGATCGTGAACGGGCCGCCGATGCGGAAGTCGCCGTAGAAGTTCAGCTCGCCCGGCACCGTGATGTGCGCCTCGTAGTAGCCCGCCGTCCAGTCCAGGTGTGGGTTGCGCAGCAGGATCGCCTTGCCCGAGCGCGTCCGGCTCGGCGCGAACGCCCACGCGTTCGAGCCCTCCTCGATCTCGTCATCGCCCTCCCACACGCAGTACGACCACCCGCCGCACGATGGAGAGGCGCCCTCCTCGCCCGCGCCTTCCGCGGACGTTGCCGGCTGCGCAGCGCCCCGGAGCCGCCGCAGGAACCGACTCGCGCCGCCGAAGCCCGGGCCCGCCACGTCACGCGCCGCCACGTCGTGACCCGTGAAGTTCGGCTCCGCCCACTCGGGCACCCGGTCTGGGTTCATGCGGATGTAGTAGTTCACCCCCTCCGCGAACCCCTCCAGCATGTCCCGCGTGTCCTGGCTCAGCAGGTGGTACGTCTCCACCGCCCGGGCGTGGGCCAGCCGGTTCAGGAAGTCCGGCCCCATGCTGTCCGGCCCGAAAGCGAGCCCTCGCGTGCCGCGGGCGTTGATCAGCGCGCGGATCACACGCTCGCCGTAGTCCTCCACCTGAACGTAGCCCAGCCCGAACCCCGCGGCGCGGATGTTCTCCGCCAGGATGTGCGGCACGCCGTGCTTCGTGCGCCGGATCTCCACCTGCCGCGCCAGCTCCTCGCCCGTTTGCGCGGCGAGCGGCGCGGCAGAGAGCAGCACGGCCAGGCCGGCGCCCAGCGCGCGGCGAATGACGCAGGACTGCCCCCGCGGACCAGCGTCGCGGCGGGGGTGAACCGGGTGCTTCATCGCAGGACCTCCGATTCTCGCGAACAGGATCGTGTGACCACTCTGACGCGGCGCGCCTACCCGAGCACCGCTGCGCCCGCGGTCGCGCCCGCGCCGAAGCCGACGAGCAGCACGCGGTCGCCCGGAGCGATCCGCCCGCTCTCGATCGCTTCGTCCAGCGCCGCAGGGACGGTGGCGGCGCCCGTGTTGCCGTACCGGTCGATGTTCACGTAGACGCGCTCGGCCGGCACGCCCAGCTCACGGCCGAACGCTTCGATGATGCGGAGATTCGCCTGGTGAGGGATGACGAGGGCGACGTCGTCCTTCCCGATGCCGGCGCGCTCCAGCGCCCGCTCCGCCTGCGCCGCCATCGTGCGCACCGCGGGGCGGAACAGCCGCGTGCCCTCCATGCGCAGCAGGTGGCCGCGCTCCGCGAGAACGTGCTCGTCGAACGGCCGGCGCGCGCCGCCGCCGGGGCGCACCAGCGCGGTCGCCAGCCGCCCGTCCGCCCACCACGTCGTGCTCAGCACACGGAGCCGCGGACGATGCGCGACGGTCTGCGCTGCCGACCGCTCCGCCTCCAGCACCACCGCACCCGCTCCATCGCCGAACAGCGGGCCGGTGTTCGGATCCGTCCGGTCCGCGACGGTCGAGAGCTTCTCCGCACCGACCACCAGCGCAGTGCGGGCCCGGCCGGCCGTGAGCAGCGCGTCGGCCAGGACCAGCGCATAGAGCCAGGCGGCGAACCCGGCCTCGACGTCGAAGCACGCGGCGCCGAACGCGCCCAGCGCAGGCTGCACCTCGCACGCCGTCGGCGGCGTCAGGTGATCCGGGGTCGACGTCGCGACGATGATGAGGTCGAGCTCCTCGCCCGCGATGCCCGCCGCCGCGAGAGCCCGTTCCGAAGCACGCGCCGCCAGCGCCGCCGTGCCCTCGTCGGGACCTGCGATCCGCCGCTCGCGGATGCCCGTGCGCCGAACGATCCACTCCTCGGTGACACCGGCGAGTCGAGCCGCTTCCACGTTGTCCAGCACGGACGCCGGCAGGTAGCGTCCGGTCCCCACGACCACCGCCAACCCTTCTACCTCACCCGCTTCGTCCGCCGCCGCAGGAAGTCCCGCATGACGTACTGCCCGAGCGTCATCGTCGTGGTGAAGTACGCCCTGCCGCGCGCCAGCTCGCACACCCGCGCCACGAACTGGACGAGCGCCGGGTCGCGCGCGAGCATGAACGTGTTGATGACGATCCCCGCCTTGCGGCACGCCGTCACTTCGCTGAACGTCTCCCGCAGGATCAGGGGGTGCAGGCCGATGGGATTCTTGTAGACCCGCCCGTCCGGCAGCGTGACCGCGCTGGGCTTGCCGTCCGTGATCATGATGATCTGGCGCATCTCCTTCCGCTGCGAGAGCAGGATGCGCCGCGCGACCCGCAGGCCCTCGGCCGTGTTGGTGTGGTACGGCCCCACCTGCGCGTGCGCCAGCTCACGGAGCGGGATCTCCTGCGCCCGGTCGCCGAACGTCACCGCGCGGAGCGTGTCCCCCGGATACCGGGTGCGGATCAGGTGGGACAGCGCGAGCGCCACCTTCTTCGCCGGCGTGAACCGGTCCTCGCCGTACAGGATCATCGAGTGCGAGATGTCCAGCAGCAGGACCGTCGCGCACGAGCTGCGGTACTCGGCCTGGTGGACCAGCAGGTCGTCGTAGTCCAGGTCGAGCGGCACGCGCACGCCCGCGCGCTGCATGGCGCGCGTCAGCGTGCCGGGGATGTCCAGGTTCAGCGTGTCGCCGAACTCGTACGGCCGCGACGCCGCCTCCGCCTCCACGCCGGTGGCGAGGTGCGGCGTCTCGTGGCTGCCGAAGCTGGACTTGCCGACCGCGGAGAGCAGGTGCTCCAACGCGCGGTAGCCGAGGAAGTCCAGCCCCTTGTCCGTGAGCTGGAACTCCACCTGCCTCGCCGCCTCCGCATCTGCGTCGATCTTCCCCGCACCCGGCACCTGCGTGTGCGTCGGCTCGCCCGGCGCTGCGGGCCTGAGCGTCAGGTAGCCCTCCTCGACCAGCCGCTGCACCAGGTCGTCCAGCAACTGCGCGAGCCGCGCACGCTGCTCCTCGTCGCTCTGCCCCTCGCCCCGTAGCTCCGCGAGCATCTCCGGCGTGAGCTGGCCGCTCTCGATCAGCGCGCGCAGCAGCGCCTGCTTCAGCGCCTCGAGCGACCGGCTGGCCTCATCCACGTCCAGCGGGTCCGCCCACCAGGGCTGGTCCTCCGGCCTGCCGGCGAACCCGCTCTGGAGCAGGAAGTCCGCGAGCCGGTCCAGAAGCTCCTGGATGTTCAGCGCGTCCAGCAGGCTGCCCTGGTACTTGGTGTAGGTGGTGAAGCGCATGGCCAGCCTTCCGTCGGTCGGGGAGCGATGGCGGTATTATAACCTGCTGGCGGGCTCGGCGCCTCCTGGCGGCGGCGAGGGCGAGGGCGAAGGTAGCGGCGCTGCCCCGCGGGCCGGGCTCCGCGCCCGCGGGGCTGGTTCAACCTCGAGCCATCCCCGCGGACGGCGTCCCAACCGCCAACTCGGAATGGTTCGACTTTGAACCGTCCTCGCCGATCAGGCTTCGCCACTAGCCTCAGATGGCTCGACATCGAACCATCCGGGCCGGTGAAGGGAAGCTCCGGCGCGGAGCACGCGTCGAGCGCCGCCTGCGCTCTACCCACCCTCCACCAACCGCAGGATCCGCCGTTGGGCGGTCGGCAGCGCGTAGCGCTCCAGTTCATGGGGCGCCACCCACACGCCGCGCGGCGCCGCCTCCTCCGCGGCAGCGACCGCCACCGGAAAAACGAACACGTGATAGACCTCGCGCCGGTGGCTGAACACGTGCACCACGCTGCCCACCGCTCGACCACGCCCCAACGCCTCGAGCCCAGACGCCGCACGGCCTGCGCGCGCCGCCGCGTCCTCCACGCTCTCCCCGTCGCCCGCGACCTCTCCCGGAAACGACCACATCCCTCCGAGCAGCCCGTCCTCCGGCCGCCGGACCAGCAGCAGGCGGCCGTCACGCGCCTGGAGCACGGCGGTCCCGACGTCGAACGTGGGGACCGCCGCGCGCCGCTTCGGCGCCGGCCGCTCGGCCTGCGTACCACGCGCGCGGGCGAGGCACCAGCGCGCGACCGGGCACGCGGCGCACTCCGGCGAGCGCGGCGTGCACACCGTCGCGCCCAGGTCCATCAACGCCTGGTTGAAGTCGCCCGGGCGCCGGCGGTCGATCAGGCGGCCGGCCAGACCGCGCAACTCGGCAGCGGATGGCTCGGCGATGTCGAACAGCCGCGCGAGCACCCGCCGCACGTTGCCGTCCACCGCGGGCTCCGGCTCGCCGTACGCGATGCTCGCGATGGCGCCGGCCGTGTACTCGCCCACACCCGGCAGAGCGCGCAACGCCGCCACGTCCCGCGGCACCCGGCCGCCGTGCCGCTCACGCACCAGCCGCGCGGCGCGGTGCAGGTTGCGTGCACGCGAGTAGTAGCCGAGCCCCTGCCACGCGTGGAGGACCTCGTCCAGCTCGGCGTCCGCGAGCGCGTCCAGCGTGGGGAACCGCTCGAGCCAGCGCTCGTAGTACGGACCCACCACTTCCGTCCGCGTCTGCTGGAGCATGATCTCGGAGACCCAGACGCGGTAGGGGTCCGCCGTTCCGCGCCACGGCAGCTCGCGGCGGTGGCGATCGTAGTGGCGCAGCAGCGCGCGACGGATCGCGGCGAGCCGGCGGCCGTCGCGGGTGGGGTCCAGCGCCCCGCTCTCGTCACGGCGGCCGCCGCGGCCATCGCCCCTGCCGCCCCCGATGGCGTCTGCGGCCGTCGAGCCGCCCACGGGACGGCCGTCGTCGCCGGTGCCGCCTCCGTACGTCCTCCCCCTCACACCTCGAGCGTCGGCTTGCCGAAGCCCGGCCCCGGCTGCGGACCCTGCCGCCGCGGTGCACGGGCGTAGCGCCCGCCCTCGGACCGGCTGATGCGCCGCTCGGCGACCAGCGCCTCGAGAACCAGCTCGCAGCCCGCCACCACGTGACCCGGAGACGAGCCCTGCGCCAGCCCGAGCGCCTCGACCACGCCCAGCAGGCCGGGCACGGCCCGGAACCCTTCGAGGCACGCCGCCGACGAGGCGGTGTCGGCGACCTGGAGCACGCCGCCGCGGTCGAAATGCTCCACCACCTGCTCCAGCGCCTCCTCCGCCGCCTCACCGCCGCGCGCCAGGAACGTGTCCGCCGCCGCGCGGGCGATCAGCTCCCGGGCAATGCGCTCCGCGCCGACCAGCTCACCTTCGTACTCGAGCTCGAGCTTGCCCGTGATCGCCGGCAACGCGGCGTACACGTCCGCGAACCGCGGCACCACCACCTCCTCGCCGCACACGAGGGCGCGCCGCTCCGCGTTCGAGACCGCGTTCTCCAGCACCGTGATCGGCATGCGCTGGCTCACGCCGGACCGCTGGTCCACACGCTTGTCCTCCCGCGCGAGGAACGCGATGCGCTCGATCGCTTCAGCGACGAAGTCCGGCACCTCCACCGGCAGGGCGCCACGCTCGATCCACGCCTCCTGCCGGGTGATCGCCATGCCGATCTCCACCGTCTCCGGGTAGTGCGTCACGATCTCCGCGCCGATCCGGTCCTTCAGCGGCGTGATGATCTTGCCGCGCGCCGTGTAGTCCTCCGGGTTCGCGGTGAAGACCAGCAGCACGTCCAGCGGCAGCCGTACCGGGTAGCCTTTGATCTGGACGTCGCCCTCCTGCATGATGTTGAACAGCCCCACCTGGATCTTGCCCGCCAGGTCCGGCAGCTCGTTGATGGCGAAGATGCCGCGGTTGGCCCGGGGCAGCAGCCCGAAGTGCATGGTGAGCTCGTCGGCGAGCACGTGCCCGCCCCGCGCCGCCCGGATCGGGTCCACGTCGCCGATGATGTCCGCAATCGTCACGTCGGGCGTGGCCAGCTTCTCGACGAACCGCGCCTCCCGCGGCACCCAGTCCACCGGCGCGTCGTCGCCCATCTCGGCGAGCAGCGTGCGCCCGTACTTGGAGATCGGCGCCAGCGGATCGTCGTTCACCTCGCTCCCGGCGAGGATCGGGATCTCTTCGTCCAGCAGCGACACGAGCTGGCGCACGATGCGGCTCTTCGCCTGCCCGCGCAGCCCCAGCAGGATGAAGTTCTGCCGCGCCAGCAGCGCATTGACCACCTGCGGGATGACCGTGTCGTCGTAGCCGATGATGCCCGGGAACAGCGGTTCACCCGCGCGCAACTTGCGGATCAGGTTGGCGCGGATCTCGTCCTTCACGGAAACCGGCTGGTAGCCGGCGCGGCGCAGTTCGCCGACGGTCGCCGGGCGGCGTCGTGTCATGGCTGTGATCCTTTCCGGTTGGGCCGGGCTATCCTTCGATCACGATGGCCACCCCGTCCGGCCGCCGCACCAGGCGCGGCAGGATCGGTGTGACCACGCAGCGGCGGAACGCGTTCAGCGCCTCCGCGACGCTGGCGAACGGTGTCAGCGATTCCAGCGTGTGCACGGTCGGGAAGACCATGGGCAGCCGGCCCGCGCGGAAACGCTCCAGCGCGTCGGCCGGCCGGAGCCAGAGCGCATCCGTCATCTCCCGCTCGTCCACGCTCGCTTCGGCGCCGGCCGGCAAGGGCGCCAGGAAGAAGCGCGTGTCGTAGCGTCGGGGCTCCGCCACCGGCGTGATCCAGTGCGCGCAGTAGACGATGTCCTCTGCCGCGATGCGCAGCCCCAGCGCGGCGAGCACATCGGCCAGCGTCGCCCGGTCCTCCAGCAGCGCAGCGCGCCAGCGCGCGACCTCGGGCGCGCGCGCGTCCGGCGCCGGCCGACCCGCTACATCCCGCGCGAGCAGCACGCCGGTCTCCTCGAAGACCTCGCGGACCGCCGCGGTGATGTACGACGCATCCGGCTCCGCGTCCGGTTCCCGGCCAACCACCCGCGCGAGCGCGGCGGGCGACGCATCGGCCGCGTCCACCCTGCCGCCGGGGAACACGTACGCGCCGGGAACGAACCCGCTCGAGCGGTGACGCCGCAGCAGCAGCACCTCCGGCCCCGCGGAACCGTCGCGCAGCAGCACCGCCGTCGCCGCGGGTCGTGCCTCGGCCGGCGGATCCGGCGGCGCGTCGATCCGCTCGGCGAAGCCGGGCGGCAGCCGCTCGAAGGGGATCACCTGCAAGGGGTCTTTCGTTCCGTTCAGTCGTTCACGGAGAACGCCGCGCGGGCCGCTCCATGCCGAGCTGCCGCACCCGGTCCAGCCAGGCCGCCACGTCCGTGGCCGTGATGATGCCCTCGAGCCGGCCGTCCCGCGTGACCAGGACCCGCCGCAGACCCGAGGCCTCCATCTTCTCCAGCACGCTGGTCATGCGCTCTTCCGGCCGCACGGTCACGCCATCTTGCGCCGGCGCCATGATCGAGCCGACGGTCCGCACCGGCCACTCCTCCCGCGGCAGCTCCTTGACCTGGTTGATCGTCACGATGCCGACCGGGTACCCGTCGTCCACCACCGGGAACGCCTGGTACCGGCGGCGCATGAAGTAGTCGTCCACCAGCTCCTGCACCGTCAGGTGCGACGGCACCGTCTCCGGGTTGCGCGTCATGGTCTCCGCCGCGCGCACGCCCTCCAGCACCATCCGGATGAGGTGCTGCTCGTAGCTCGTGATCGCGGCGTTGCGCAGGAACCAGCCGATGAAGACCAGCCACAGCCCGCCCAGCACATTCCCCGCGAACGCCTGGAGGATGCCCAGGAACACGAGGACGTAACCCAGCCACTTGCCGCCGTTGGACGCGATGCGCGTGGCCCTGGTCACGTCGCCCGTGATCTTCCAGACGAGCGAGCGGAACAGCCGGCCGCCGTCCAGCGGGAAGCCCGGCAGCAGGTTGAACACGGCGAGGGCGATGTTGAGCATGCCGAGGTAGCCGGCGACGCCCGTCACCGCGACGCTCCAGTCCGCGCGCCTGCCCACCCACCACACCAGCCCGAACAACAGGCCGATCACGATGCTCGAGACCGGCCCCACCACCGCGATGTAGAACTCGTCGCCCGGCTCCTCCGCCTCCAGCCGCGTCCGCGCCATCCCGCCGAAGATGAAGAGCGTGATGCCCTCGACAGGGATGCCCTTGCTCCGCGCGACCACCGAGTGCGACAGCTCGTGGGCGAGCAGCGAGGCGAAGAACAGCAGCGTCCCCGCCACGCCCATCGCGATGTACGTCGCCGCGCCCAGTCCTGGGAAGCTCGTCGGGAATATGCCGAACGAGAAGCTCCAGAGGATCAGGGCGAAGATGATGAACCACGAGAAATCGATGCGGATCTCGAAGCCGAGGACCGAACCGAGCCGGAAGTCGCCCATCTCGCTTTCCCTTTCGCCGGATGCGCGCCCGCCCCGCCCCGCGGCTCACGGCACTGGCACCGGCCCGGTCGCTCGGGCGCCCCGCCCGGCCGCAGCCGGCCTGCGGCGGCGCCACCGCTCACGTCCGGGCAAGCCGCGTTCCAGCCGCCTCCGTAGGGCCGCGGGCCGAGACGCCGCCCTCGGCGCCGTGCCGCTCCTGCCCCTCACTCCTCCCGCAGCGCCAGCCGCGTCCGCGAGCGCGAGCGCACGGCGATCCCATGGAAGTCCATCGCCGGCAGCTCCATCGTGCCGGACAACACGCCATCCTCCTCGCGCGCGACCAGCAGCCGTCGCTCCGGGTCCCACAGCACCGTGCCGTTCGATTCGCCGGTCAGGCGCTGCCGGATCTCGATACCCTGGGTCACGCCGTGCACATCCAGCGTAACGTTGCTGCGCGTGCGGATCACGCGCAGCGTGCGCCCCGCCACCGCCGTGTCCCCCGCCCACGTGGATGTGACCACCGCCTCGAACAGCGAGCTCAGCCCCTCGCTCTCCTCCGCCACCCTCACCGTGTCCACCCACGTCGCGCCCGGCTGGACCACCCGCCCCGGCAGCCGCACGAACAGCGCCCGCGCCATCGACGAGGGGCCGCCCAACACCTCGCGCATCGATGCCGAGAGCTGCGGCGCCTCCACCACCTCCACACGCCCGCGGCCGTCCACGCCCACCACCAGCGGCCCCTCGATCCCGCTCTCGTCCGCAGCGACCCGGCCGTTCGGGCTCACGAACACGCCCTCGAAATCCGTCCAGCGCGCCGTCGCCCGCAGCCGGCCCGCCGCCGACTCGAACGCCAGCTCGACCGTCCCCCGCGCCGCGAGGTCCACCGACGCGACATCCATCTCCATGCGCGTCGTGTCGCTGTACGTGTAAACCGCCGGGTTGACCGCCGGCACCGCGTACGCCAGCGCGCCGTTCCCCGCACGCACACCGCCCCGGGACGCGCAGCCCGCCAGCACGAACGGAACCGCACCCGCCACCAGCAGCAGGCGCCATTTCGTCATTGTGATTCTCCCTTCCCGGCAGCGGACGCGCCCCCACGGCAACGCCGCCCGCCGGGCCACAGGGCCGTCGGCCGCATCATCGCCCGGCCCGCGGGTTGACGCAAGGGTTCGGCGCCGTTCGATGCGCAACGCCGCCCACCCTCGCGCCCCCGCCTCCCCCGCACTATCCTGCCACCGGAACACACGCCACGCTCACGGAGACGCCGCCATGCCCAGCGCCGATCGCATCCGGTCCGCCGCCCCGCGCGCGAACCCCGAGCGCTTCTACCGCTCCTACCTGTGCTCCGGCGTCACCGCCACGTTCGACGTGGGCGGCTACCCGTGGACCTGGGACCTGCGCGCCGACGCCGAGCGCAGCACCCTCGCGCCGCACGTTTCCGCCGCGGGCCCGCTGCTCTCGACCCACGACCACTGGCTCAACCTGCCGGCCGAGCGGCAGTTCATCCACATCCACGACGAGGCGTCCGTCCGAGCCGGCGCCCGCTTCCTTGCCGCGCACGATGCCGACGCGTTCAAGGTCTGGTTCCTGATCGACCGCAACGCGCCGGACACCGCGATCGCGCGCACGCTCATCCGCACAGCCGGCGAGGAGGCCGCGCGGGCAGGGAAGCCGCTGATCGTCCACGCGACGGGGCTGTGGCAGGCCAAGCTCGCCCTCGAGGCCGGCGCGAAACTGCTGGTGCACAGCGTCGAGGACGCCGACGTGGACGACGAGTTCATCCGGCTCGCGCTCCGCAACGGCACCGTGTACACCCCCACGCTCGTGGTGTACCAGGGCTACCAGCAGCTCCGCGCGCGCAGCTTCGACGCCTCGCGTTACGAACTGGCGTGCGTGGATCTGGTGACCCGCGCCAAAGCGTTGCTCACCGACTCGCTGTCCGGCCGCCCGGATGCGGCGACGCTCGCGCGCATGGAAGCGCTCGGCCGCCAGCGCTATCGTCAGATGCTACGCAACGTGAGGCGGCTGCACGACGCCGGCGTGCCCATCGCCGTGGGCACCGATGCCGGCAACCCGCTCACGCTGCACGGGCCGTCGGTCCGGAATTATTGCCTTGCTGCACTCGATTCTGGTGTGCTTGCGTTGTCCGGTAGATTGTAATCATGAACGACTGGACGCTGCCGAGTCTGCTGGACGAGTTCCGCTCTGAGTCCGCGTGCCGGGCCTGGCTCGAGGTGCCTACTGGCCGTGAAGTACGGCTCTGCGGCCACGATCGTGGACGCTGCCTGTTCCAGCCAGGAGTGCAGCGCATGCGGCTACATCGACGCCCGGAACCGGGACGGCGACGTTCGCCGTCTACCGGATCCGGGTTGGTCACGAAGACAGGAGTTCCCCAGGAGGCGGCGCGCCGCTTCTTGGGGCGACATCCCCGGTCGAGACCGGAGAGATCCGGGCCCGAGGGAGGCCGCCGATTCGGGGTGAACCAATGCGTACTTCAAGGATTGGTACGCTTCGGTGACTTCGGTGTTGCCAACAAACTCCGCGCTACTTCACGGTGCAGCAAAGCAATAATCCCCCGTCGGTCTACCTCGAGATGGAAGCGCTGCAGGAGGCAGGGCTCACGCCGCTCGAGGTCCTGACCGCCGCCACGCGCAACGGCGCCCTCGCCATGGGCCGGCTCGACGACTTCGGCACCGTCGAACGAGGCAAGATCGCGGATCTTGTGGTGCTGGATGCGGACCCGACGGCGGACATCCGCAACGTGCGGCGCGTGGCGCTCGTCGTCCGCGGAGGCGAGGTGTGGACGCGGAAGGAGCTCGGGTACGGGGCCGCGACACAGGCGGCCCGTCCGGCTCAGTGATACGCGTGCGAGTACTGGAGCGAGGCGTTCCGCAGGGTCGCTTCCTGGTCGTACACGACGTCCCGGTCCAGGAACACCCGCATGCGGACGTCGGCATCCTGTTCCGTGTCCGGGTTGGTGACGCGGAACAGGATGCGGTACGTCGGCGCGAGAGGGACCGTGCGCTGGTACGGCAGTTCGACCTCCGCCGTGTCGGCCTCGATGATGGAGAGCACGTACTCGGCCGCTTCCTCGTCGAAGACGACGCCCCAGACCTTCGACGTGATCACCACCAGCGGCACAGGGCTCTCGCCCGTCACCTCGAGCGTCGCCTCCTTGGCACGCCTGGGCTCCTCGGGGTCCGAGAGGAGATCACAGGCCGCTGCGAGGGACGTGAAGACGGTCGCTGCAGCGGCTACGGTGAACCCGCGCCAGCCCGCTCGAGTAGACCAACGCATGGGGACCTCCGATCTGCACGGATCCGCCTCGTTCCGGGGCTTTCGCGGAATCTACACCGGTTCCTCCCCGCGCGACACCCGGGGTGTTCCGCCCCCGTTCCTGCGGCCGCGGTTGCTGCACCCCGCCTGCGACGGCCGCGCCGGCGCGCTGCGTGGAGCTCCGCTTTGCAAACGTCCACGACCCTTTCTGACGTAGGGCTGACGTGACCATGTCACAGACGATCATCCAGGTGGATGCGTTCACGGACCGCCCCTTCGCCGGCAACCCGGCGGCCGTGTGCGTGTTGGCCGCGCCGCGCGACGAACGGTGGATGCGCGACGTCGCCCGCGAGATGAACCTCTCCGAGACCGCGTTCCTCGTGAAGCGCGGCGACGGCGCCTACGACCTCCGCTGGTTCACCCCCACCGCCGAGGTGGACCTCTGCGGCCACGCCACCCTCGCCAGCGCCCACGTGCTGTGGGAGGACGGGCACCTCGCGCCGCACGAGACCGCACGCTTCCACACCCGCAGCGGACTGCTCACCGCCACGCGCACGGCGGAGTGGATCGAGCTCGACTTCCCCGCGACGCCGGCCACGCCCGTGGATCCCCCCGCCGGCCTCGCCTCCGCACTCGGCGCCGAGCCGCTCTGGGTCGGTACGAGCCGCTTCGACCTGCTCGTGCTCCTGCGCGACGAACGAACCGTCCGCGGGCTGCGACCGGACATCGCGGCGCTCCGGGCGCTGGACGCGCGCGGCATCATCGTGACCGCCCCCGCTTCCGACGAGCACGCGGCCTACGACTTCGTCTCCCGCTTCTTCGCGCCCGCAGTGGGCGTGGATGAGGACCCCGTCACCGGCTCGGCACACTGTGCGCTGGGACCGTTCTGGGCGGAACGCCTGGGCAAGGAGGAGCTGGTGGGGTACCAGGCCTCTGCGCGCGGCGGGTTCGTCAGGGTGCGGCTGCAGGGCGACCGCGTGCTGCTCGGCGGACGCGCAGTGACCGTGATGCGGGGAGAGCTGCTGGGTTGACGGCTCCGGTCCACGGCCCGAGCGCTTTGCCGCAGTCGGTGTGTCAGTCCGGACGCTGGCGACGCGTCACCAGGTTGATCGCGGCGCACTCGCCCTCCATGCCTGGCGGCCGGGCCCACGGATGGTAGTACTCCATCCTCACGATCCCGGCGCCGATCGCAGGCAGCGTGTCTCCCTTGGGCGGCTTGCCATCCACGAACACCTCGGCGGGGCAGGGCGGGTGCTCTTCCGGCACCTCGAGCTGCAGCACGCGCGCGGTGTCCACCGGGATCGGCATCACCACCACGTCCGGCTGCGACGTGCCCGCGCCGCGCACCACGTGCATGCGCAAGCCGTCCTCGTACACGATCAGGCCCTGCGGCAGCGGGAACAGCCGTGTCTTCCCCGGCCCCACATCGCCCACCCGCCTCACCTCCAGGCAGCCTTCCAGGAACACCACGATCGAGTCCGCTCCGTGATTCACGACCCGGACGAGCCACGGGCGCGGCTCACCCGCGCGCCACAGCATCGGCGGCGGACAGTCCAGTCCCGCGCCGGGCAACCTGGGTGGCGGATTCCGTGAGCAGCCCGCGGCGAGCAGGGCGACAGCGGCAGCGGCGAGGTGGATGGGCGTCCGTCGCACGGCGGCGATCGGTCTCGGGCCTCTGGCGGCTGGCGGGCCCGGCCGCACCGCGGCGGGGGCGGCGGTGCGGCCGGGCCACCCCTGTCTACTAACTCTCTAGTATTATCGCCCCGCCGCCGTCGAGCCGGAAGAGACGAGCCCCCGTGCGACCTAACCCCGCAACAGCCTCACACGACCCGAGCCCGTGTCGATCTCGATGCGGCCGTTCCCATCGCCAATGGTGCCGCGCACCCGGTTGCGCTGCACCTCCCGGACCTGAACCGGCACGTCCAGCGTGATGCCGCCAGAGCCCGTCTCGATCACGATCTCCGCGCCCAGCGATTCAGGCACGGTGAGCGTGACGCTCCCCGAGCCGGTATCGATCTCCACGTCGTCCACATCGGACAACAGCCCCAAGTGCACCGAGCCGCTGCCGGTGTCCACCTCGATGCGGCGGGCGCTCACCTCGGACAGACTCACCGACCCGGAGCCGGTGTCGACCTCCAGCTCGTCCACCTCGATCCCGCGCGCTTCGACGCGGCCCGAGCCCGTGTCCATGACGAGCCGCCGGCCGCGCACATCCCCAGCGCGAATGCTCCCCGACCCGGTGTCCAGGATCACCTCTCCTTCCGCGCCACGCAGTTCGATGCCGCCGGAGCCGGTGTCGAGCCGCAGCCAGCCGCGCGTGCCGCTCGCTTCGATGGACGCGGCCACGACGTCCACGAGCAACTCGCCCTCGACGTTGGAGACCGTCGCGTGGCCGGCACCGAGGAACACCGCGATGCGCTGCCCCCGCGGCACCAGCACCCGCATGTCCGCGTACGCTTCCAGGCCGCCGCCCGCGCCGGAGATGCGGACCTGTTCGCCGCGGTCGCGCGCGAACGCCAGGGCGTCTCCACGCCGGTCCCGTGCGCCGGGCATGTCGATCCGGCCGAACGTGCCGTCCGCGCGCACACGCACGTTCGTGCGACCCCCTCCGCTCATGCGGGGGTAGACGACGCGGTCGCTCGGGTAGATCACCCGCAACGACTGCCAGCCGCCGATGTCGCCGATGTCCACCTCGAGTCGCCCGGCGTCCGCCCCGCCGCGCGTCAGCTCTACCACGACCTCGGAGCCGCTGCCGCCTTCGATGCGCACCTCTCCGGCGAGGTTGTACACGGCGACGTTGGCGCCGGCGAGGGCGTAGCGTTCGGTCTGCTGGGCCGCGGCCGGAGCGGCTACGGCTGCGGCGAGGATGGCGGCGATGGAAAGGCGGGCGCCCGGCAGAAGCGCGTGCATGGCATGGCCTCCTGAAAAACCAGGTCGGTCTGGTGTCCGTTGCTGCTCTACGCCCCCGGCGGCACCGCCGGTTTCGCACCCGTTGCCCGGCGGGGACAGGGCGTGGGCGGGGACGGGGGCGGCGCTGTCTTCCGCGCGTCTTGGATGGCCGATCGCCCTGGAAGGTTGGAAACGCCCGCCGGCCGGGATCCACGCCGGCCTCAACCCAGCCGCTCGGCCACGCGCCGGAAGGTGGCCGCCGCGTCGTCGTCCAGCACGTGGCGCCGCTGCTCGATGCGCCGCACGCCGCCGACCCATACGTCCGAGACCACACTGGCGGGCGCGCACAGCGCGAGGAGCGAGGCCAGCGAGTCGTCGGTCCACCCGGCGAGCGCAGGGTGCTCGAGATCAATGGCGACGATGTCCGCGAGCGCGCCGGGCGCGAGTCGGCCCGCATCGATGCGCAGCGCCCGCGCGCCGCTCTCCGTGGCCAGCTCGAACAGCAGCGGCGCCACCTCCAGCCGCCCGTCCTTTCCGGGCACCGCGAGCACCACGCGCCGGAGCCGTCGCAGGCGTTCGTGGTACTCCACGAGGCGCATCTCTTCGAACGGGTCGATGACCGTGTGGCTGTCGGTGCCGAGCGCGACATGCGCGCCGGCCCCGAGCAGCTCGGCGCCGGGCAGGAAGCCGTCACCCAGGTCGCGCTCCGTCGTCGGACACGCGCACACGGTCGCTCCTGCATCGCCGAGCAGTGCGATCTCGTCAGCGGCTAGGTGCGTCGCATGGATGGCGGTGAGGCCGTCGTCCACGACGCCTTCCTCCGCCAGCAACTCGACGGGCCGCAATCCATACGCCGCCCGGCACGCCTCGACCTCCGCCGGCTGCTCGGCGACGTGGATGTGGAACGGCGCGCCGCGCTCGGCCGCCCAGCGCCGCAGCGGCGCGAGCCACCCGCGCGGCACCGCCCGCACGCTGTGCGGCGCCACGCCCACCGTGACCAGTGGATGGCCGCTGGAGTGGTCCGCGTAGCGCTGCGCGAGCTGTTCCGTTTCCGCGAGGAACGCGTCCAGGTCCGGCGTCGCGAAGCGGCGCTGCTGCGGCTCGAGCGGTCGGCCGATCCCACCCGCCGCGTAGCACGTCTTCAGCAGCACGATGCGGATGCCGACGTCTTCCGCCGCAGCGATCACGCGCAGCGCCAGCTCGTTGGGGTCCGCGTACGCCTCGCCCGCCGGGTCGCGGTGCAGGTAGTGGAACTCGCCGACGCTCGTGAACCCCGCGCGCAGCATCTCGAGAAAGCAGAAACGCGACGCGTGGTAGACGTCTTCCGGCGAGAGAGCGAGCGCCGCGCCGTACATCGCCTCGCGCCAGCTCCAGAAGTCCGCCTGCGGCTCTGCCGCTGACCGCCACTGTGTGCGCCCGCGGATCAGCCGCTGGAACGCGTGCGAGTGCGCGTTGACGAAGCCGGGGACCAGCGCACGGCCCGGGAGCGTCTCGACGACGTCGCCCCGCTCGCGCGCGGCGCGCTCCAGCTCCCGCGCATCGCCCACGCGCCCGATGCGACCGGTTGCAGCCTCGATCTCGATGCCGAGGCCGCGGCGGAAGGCGCCGCCGTTGTAGACCAGGTCGGGGAGCAGGACGGGCATGGCTTGCAATATACGCGGCGCGGGCCGTGTTCGCCGATGATTGGGGACGGCGCCGCGGATGACGCCGGGCGAGGGGGGCGCGGGCGCCCGGAGGGGGCGCACCGGGCTGGGCCCGAGCGAGAGCGACGGCAGGGGGCCCTGGCACGGGGCGGGGGTTGGACGCCGGTGGGTCCGGGGGCTGACGACGGCCGCGCGGCCGCCCCGGTGCCAGCCTGAGCCCGCGGCTTTGTACTACTCGCATTGATACGAGATCGTCTCCGCGTAATCGTTTCAATGTCGCTGATACGACCCCGGGCCCCGACCGGCTCGGGGCGCAGACCCGGGAGCACGACACGTTCGGCTCAAGAAGGCCCAGGCAAGACAGCACGTTCCCGTTCACCGACCGGGTCCGCAGGGTCCTCGCCATGGCACGGCAGGAGGCGATCCGCCTCCAGCACGACCGCGTCGGCGCGGAGCACGCGCTCCTCGCGCTGATCCGCGACGGCGGAGGCATGGCCGTGACCGTGCTTGCGAACCTGCACGTCGATCCCCAGCAGGTGGGCAGGAGGGTGGCGGAGCTCGCGCCTCCGGGAAAGGGGACGGCGGTGCAGGGCGAGTCGCCGTATACGCGGGAGGCGAAGAACGCCATCGAGACCGCGATGGCCGCAGCGCGCGAGCTCGAGCACTCCTGCTCGGGTCCCGAGCACCTGCTGCTTGGCGTGGCAGCAGCGGGCGGCCTCGCTGCCAAGGTGCTGGGCGAGTTCGGTGCGACGCCGGATGTCCTGAAGGCCGCCCTGGCCGCCGGTGGCGAAGCGCCGCGCGGTTCGGGAAGAGGCAGCGCAGGATGCCGCGGCGCCGCGCTTCCGCATCCGCATCGACGACGCCGCGCCGGTCTCGATTTACGAGCAGATCATCGGTCAGATCCAGGAAGCGGTGGCGACGGGGCAACTCCGCCCGGGCGACCGGCTGCCGACGGTCCGCCGTCTCGCGGATGAGCTGGACATCGCGCCGGGCACGGTCGCGCTCGCGTACGGCGAGCTGGAGCGGCTGGGCATCTTGGTCACCGAGGTCGCGCGGGATCGCCGCGGGTTCGCGGCGAAGCCCCATACTCGCCCCGACGCGGCGCGGCGCCATGGAAGTTGGCCGCGCCGGGCGCGGCAAAGTTCCCCGGCCGTCGCGGCCCGCCTCCCCGTCGTGGATCTTCGCCGCGCCGGGCGCGGCGAAGATCCAACGTGAGGGGGTCGAGCTTCACGAGCAGGGAAGTTTGCCGCGCCGGGCAGCCGAACTTCGCTCCCGAGAGGCGGATCAACAGGATGCCCGCCGTGCCCTCGCGCCTCCCGCCGCAGCCAGGCTGGTGCCGGCGATGCGCACCGCCCCCGGGGAGCGCGGACGAAACCCGACAACGCATCGAGCCCCCGGATGGCGGGCCCTGCGCCCGTCCCTACCCCTCCTGCATCGGCAGCCGGATCCCGTGCTTCCTCGCGGTCTCCAGCGCCTCCTCGTAGCCCGCGTCCGCGTGGCGCGCGACGCCGAGCCCCGGGTCGTTGGTCAGCACGCGTTCGATCCGCTCACGCATCTCGGGCGTGCCGTCCGCTACCACCACCTGCCCCGCGTGCAGCGCGTTGCCGATGCCCACGCCCCCGCCGTGGTGGAACGAGACCCAGCTCGCGCCGGACGCGGTGTTGAGCAGCGCGTTGAGCACGGGCCAGTCCGCGATCGCGTCGCTGCCGTCCTTCATGCCCTCCGTCTCGCGGTACGGCGACGCCACCGAACCCGTGTCGAGGTGGTCACGGCCGATCACGATGGGCGCAGACACCTCGCCTTTCGCGACCAGGTCGTTCAGCGCGACGCCGAAGCGGGCACGCTCGCCCTGCCCCAACCAGCAGATGCGCGCGGGCAGCCCCTGGAACCGCACCCGCTCCCGCGCCAACCGGATCCAGCGGGTGAGGTGCTCGTCATCCGGGAACAGCTCGAGGACGAGCTCGTCGGTGCGGTACAGGTCCTTCGGGTCTCCGGACAGCGCGACCCAGCGGAACGGGCCCTTGCCCTCGCAGAACAGCGGACGGATGTACGCGGGGACGAAGCCGGGGTACGCGAACGCGTCCGCGAAGCCGGCGTCCTTCGCCTGGCCGCGGAGGTTGTTGCCGTAGTCGAACGTGACCGCGCCGCGTCGCATCATCTCCACCATCGCCTCGCAGTGCACGCGCATGGACTCCATGGAGCGGCGCAGGTACTCGTCCGGGTCGCGCACGCGTAGCTCATCCGCCTCTTCGAGGGAGAGGCCGGCCGGGTAGTAGCCGTTGAGCGCGTCGTGCGCTGCGGTCTGATCGGTGAGCACGTCCGGCGTGATCCCGCGGCGCACCAGCTCCGGCAGCACTTCCGCGCAGTTGCCGACGAGTCCCACGGACAGCGCCTCGCCCCTGTCCCGTGCGCCGAGCACCCACTCCAGCGCCTCGTCCAGGTCGTAGGTCATGCGGTCGCAGTAGCCCGTCGCGATCCGGCGCTCGATGCGGCGCGGGTTCACTTCCACGACGAGGATCGCGCCCTCGTTCATCGTCGCAGCCAGTGGCTGCGCGCCGCCCATGCCGCCCATCCCGCCGGTCAGCACCCAACGCCCCTTGAGCGTGCCGCCGAAGTGCTTGCGGGCCACCGCGCCGAACGTCTCGTAGGTGCCCTGGAGGATGCCCTGCGTGCCGATGTAGATCCACGACCCCGCGGTCATCTGGCCGTACATGATCAGGCCCTGCCGCTCGAGCTCGCGGAACACCTCATACGTCGCCCAGCGCGGCACCAGGTTCGAGTTGGCGATCAGCACACGCGGCGCCCAGGGGTGCGTGCGGAACACGGCCACGGGCTTGCCGGACTGCACGAGCAGCGTCTCGTCGTTCTCCAGCTCGCGCAGCGTTCGGACGATCGCATCGAACGCCTCCCAGCTCCGCGCCGCGCGCCCCGTGCCGCCGTAGACGACCAGGTCCTCCGGCCGCTCCGCGACCTCGGGGTCGAGGTTGTTCATCAGCATCCGGAGCGCGGCCTCCTGCGCCCAGCCCTTGCAGGTGCGCTCCGAGCCGCGCGGCGCGCGCACCACACGGGCACCGGTGATCGCCATGCTCGCCCTCCAGTCGGTGGGGTCGTGTTGATCCCCGAACTCGTGACCGGGATCGTGATCGTACGCGTGCTGGTCGCTCGTTGGTCGCTCTCTGTTGGTCGCCCTTCGCCCTCGGTCGTCTCTCCGTCGCGCACGGGTACGCGTGTGTGTTCTTCACGCCTCCGCGTACAAACGTCTGGCTCCGCGGCGGGGGCCGGCTCCTCTGCGCGCTCCTCTGAGCGGCCTGTCCCGCGACCGCGCCGCCCCCGCCGACGCTGCCGGTACCGCGCCACCTTCGCCCGCGTGCCGCCCCTCCGTGGAGCACGAGCGTCGGCCGCCGTTGCGACCGCGGTGCCGCGCCCGCGAGCCCACGGTCTCCGTGAATCCGGTGCAGCGCCGGGTCACGGGCGGGATCGCCCCGCCGCAGGCAGTATAGGCGCCCCGCCGCGGCCGGGACAGCCCGCCGCTGCGCGTTGGACCCTGCGGGTTTTCAACGCGGATCGGGTGCGACGCGGGACCGAGCAGCCCGCACGGCAGGAGGGCGGCTCTCGGGGCAGAGAAGGTCGCCGTGCCAACGCCGCCGGGGTGCGCGAGAGGCGGCGACGAGCGAATTGGAGTGGTGGATCGGCCGGTTGGAGTGTGGGATCCCGGGCGGGGCGTCACTCGGCCCGTCCGGGCTCGGCTCGCAGCGAGGCGCGGAGGCTGTGACGGCGCCGCCCGTCACGCCTGCTGCGGCACGGTCGCCCGCGCGCCGGCGCGGCGCTTCTGCCGGGCGGCCTCCAGGATCGCCTCCACCAGCGGCCCGGGGCCGAAGCGCACGGGGTCCGTGGCGGGCAGCCCCGTCTCCTCGGTGGCGCGTTGGATGGCACGCCTCGCCTCGTCTTCGGGCAGATCGCTGGTCTTGAGGGAGATGCCGATGACCCGCGCGGGCCGCAGCGGGTCGACCGCCGCTTCGTTCATCCTCACCGCCTCGGCGAGGGTGGGCATGCGGACGAAGTCGTAGACGCCGTCGCTGCGGATGCGTTGACGCGTCGGCTCGTGGCACAGGATCATGGCGTCCGGCATCGTGCCGTGCAGGAGGCCCAGCGTCACGCCGGAGTAGGCCGGGTGGACCAGCGAGCCCTGGCCCTCGACCAGCACGATCCCGTCCGGCCCCGCGCGCCGCGCGCCCTCCAGGACGAGCCGCTCGGCGGCGCCCGCGATGAAGTCCGCGATGACGGCGTCCACCGCGATCCCCCAGCCCTCGATCAGGATGCCGGTCTGGCCGGTCGGCGCGAACGCGACCCGAGCGCCCGCCTGCTCGAGCCCCCGCCGGATCTCGAGCGCGGCCGTCATCTTCCCGATGTTGCAGTCCGTGCCGACGGTCAGGACCGTGAACGCCTCCACCTCCCGCGCGCGACCCGTGGAGACCGGGAGGTCCGTGGGCGGGCGGCGGAGGTCCACGATCGCCACGCCAGCGCGCTCGGCCGCCCCGCGGATGGCGGGGACGTCCGCGAGGAAGTCGTGGAGCCCGGACACGAGGTCGAGGCCGAGGTCCGCCGCGCGCGCCACCACGTCCACCCACTCCTGCGGGAGACGGCCACCCCGCGGCGCGACGCCGATCAGCAGCGCCGTCGGACGCCGGACGGCAGCCGCGAGCCCCTCCTTCAGCGAGGCCACGATCGGGCTGTCGCCCCCGAAGCCCAGCACCTCGCCGACGGTGCGACCGGCCTGGGTCGAATCCACGACCGCGACCACGCGCTCCGGGAAGTAGCGGATCGCCGACGACGCCGTCTTCGCACCGTGCAGGCTGAACGCTCCCTCCGCCAGGATCAGGTACACCGCACGCGACAGGTCCACTCTGCCTCCTCGCGTTCGTCGGGCGCCGCCCACCGCCTCCGCCGGCCGCACGCCCACGGCCCGCGGGCGCCGGACGTGCACAGCCCGTAGATATCGAAAAAACCGCGGCCACTCGACGGTCGAGAGGCCGCGGTCAGGGTTCGCCCCGTGGATCACCCACCGTACGACCCGCCTCGCCGCCATCACCTCCAGGGTCGGATGATGGGGGTGGTGGACAGCGCGGTGTTCGGTACGGGTCTCACGAGCGACGAGCCCAGCCGCGAAGGGTTCTCCGCGAAGAAATCGTCTTCGACCATACCGGTCCCGTACCCCGCCGTCAAGGCGCGGCACCGCGGATCACCGGCGCCGCGGGAGGCCGCGGCCGGGGGCCCTCGCCCGCCGCGGCCGGGCCGGTGGGGCTCCCGCCCGGGGCCCGGACGGGGTCCTGCCGCCCGTGGGTGGCGCCGTCCTTGCTCCACGGCCGGCGCGGGCCCGACGGCCGACGCCGACCGGACTGCCGACCCGAGCCGGCCTGCCGACGCGAACCCCGACGGCCGACGCGGACCCCCACGGCCGACACGGACCGGGCTGCCGACGGGAACCCGACTGTCGGGGCTGCGACGCCGCGCCGCCCCGCCCGCCCGCGGCATCCGGTACGCGCGGCGAGGTGACCGCTGGAGGGCTACCCGCCGCACGCCGCGCACCCGCCAGGCCGCGCCCCGGGGCCGGTCGCCGGGGGGCTCGACCTGGCCGCCGCCCGCCCGCGGGGGCACGACGCGGCGGCCGTCATCAGCGCAGGAAGCAGCAGCTGGCCGCCGCCCGCCCGCGGGGGCACGTCCGGGCGGTCCTCGGGCGGGTGCGCCCCGCTCCCACCGCCGGGTCCCGGGACGCGTTCGCCCTGCCGGGTGGGCAGCCGTTTCCGCAAGACTGCCATTCCGGCGGTTCTTTCGCTATATTTCAACACCTATTGAAAAATGTCGGAACTCCTTGAAACACAAGGGGATTCCAGGTTATGAGAGGGCGTGGCAAGCAACCTGCTTCGCAGGGCCACGCCCGGCGGCGGGTCGTCTCGGCGACGCGCCGGGATGGCGCGCCGCTGATTTCTTCTCAGAGATGCAAGGGAGTTCGCGATGTCCGAGCGACTGACCCTTCCCGTGCTGCCGTTGCGGGAAACGGTGATCTTCCCCGGTGTGGCGGTGCCGATCAGCGCCGGCCGGCCAGGGACGATCGAGGCCATCCAGAAGGCGCTGGAAGGGAACCACGACATGTTCGCGGTCTGCCAGCGCGAGAACGTGGACGAGGTGAAGCCGGACGTGCTGCACCAGGTCGGCACCATCGTACGCCTGGTACAGGTCCAGCGGACGCGCGGCGGCGTGCAGCTCCTGATCCAGGGTCAGGCTCGTGCGTTGGCTCTGTCGTACGCGCCGGCCGGCCAGGCGATGCTCGAGGCCGTGGTCCGGCCGCTGGTCGAACAGCAGCCGCTGGATGACAAGAACGAGGCCTTCGTCGCCCTCGACCGCGAGCTGCGGGATCGGGCGGCGGAGCTGGGTCGGCGCCGCGGGATTCCGCCGGACGCCCTGGCACAGCTCGTCCAGGGCGTGGAGTCGTCCGGCGCGTTCGCAGACCTGGTGGCGTTCTACCTCGATGTTCCGGCGCAGCAGAAGCAGGTGTTCCTCGAGATGACGGACATCGAGGAGCGCATGCGCAAGGTCCTGGTCGCCGTCGAGCGCGAGCTGCTCCGGCTGGAGATGCAGGAGGAGATCCAGCAGCGGGTGCAGGAGGAGCTCGGCGAGAAGCAGCGCGAGATGGTGCTGCGCGAGCAGATGAAGCAGATCCAGAAGGAGCTGGGCGAGGACGACCAGGCCAGCGAACTGGAGGAGCTGCGCCAGCGCCTGGAGGCGCTGGAGCTGCCGGAGGAGGCCCGCAAGGAGGTGGAGCGCGAGTTCCACCGCCTCGAGCGGACGCATCCGCAGTCGGCCGAGTACCAGGTCCTGCGCAGCTACCTGGACTGGATCTGCGAGCTGCCGTGGAACACCCGGACCGAGGACCGGATCGACCTCGCCGAGGCGGAGCAGGTCCTGGAGGAGGACCACTACGGCCTGGAGGACGTGAAGGACCGGGTCCTGGAGTTCCTGGCCGTGCGGAAGCTCCAGATGGAGAAGGCCGCGGCCGAGGCCGCGGCGGCTGCCGCTTCGCCGGGCTCCGAGGCCGGGGCTCCGGGCTCCGGGGCTACGCCTCTGGGCTCGGAGGAGCAGGAGGCCGGCACACCGGAACCGGCTGCGGCGCAGCCCGCCGCAGCCGAGGCGGAAGCCGGCGCCCCCGAGGCGCAGGCCCCGTCCAGTGCAGCGGAGCCCGGTGCCCAGGCGGGTGCGGAGCCGAGCGCCGAGGCCGGCGCGGAGCCCGGCGGCGGCGAAGCCGCTTCTGAGCCCGGCACGGCCGAAGGGCGCGCGGAGGCCGGCGAGGCCGCTGCGGAGCCCGGCGAAGCCGGCAAGGCGGCCGCTCGCAGCCGCGCCGTCGGCCGCGGGCCGATCCTGCTGTTCGTGGGTCCGCCGGGCGTGGGCAAGACGTCCATCGCCAAGTCCATCGCCCGGGCGCTCGGCCGCAAGTACGTGCGCATCGCCCTGGGCGGCGTGCGTGACGAGGCGGACATCCGCGGGCACCGCCGGACGTACGTCGGCGCGATGCCGGGCCGGATCATCCAGGGTCTCCGCCAGGCGGGCACGAAGAACCCCGTGTTCCTGCTGGACGAGGTGGACAAGCTGGGCGTGAGCCTGCAGGGCGACCCGGCGGCGGCGCTGCTCGAGGTGCTGGACCCGGCGCAGAACCACGCGTTCGTGGACCACTACCTGGGCATCCCGTTCGACCTCTCGGAGGTCCTGTTCATCGCCACGGCGAACTGGCGCGACCAGATCCCTGCTCCGCTGCTCGACCGGATGGAGATGGTCGAGTTCTCGGGTTATACCGAGCAGGAGAAGCTGGAGATCGCCAAGCGTTACCTGTTGCCGCGGCAGCGGGAGGAGAGCGGCCTCTCCGAGGAACAGCTCCAGGTGACGGATGCGGCGATCGAGCGCGTGATCAGCTCGTACACCCGTGAGGCGGGCGTGCGTCAGCTCGAGCGTGAGCTCGGCCGGCTGGCGCGCAAGGCGGCGCGCAAGATCGCGGCGGGCGAGACCGACCGGGTCGTGATCGACGCGGCGGACGTGCAGCCGCTGATCGGGCGGCCGCGGGTGCACCCGGAGCGCGCCGCGGTGGAGGACGCCGTCGGCGTCGCCACGGGGATGTACTACACGCCCATGGGCGGCGACATCATGTTCGTCGAGGCGAGCGTCTCGCCGGGCAAGGACGCGCTGATCCTCACGGGTCAGCTCGGCGACGTCATGAAGGAGAGCGCGCGGGCCGCGTTGACGTACGCGCGCACGCACCACGACGCGCTGGGCATCCCGGAGGAGAAGCTCAAGGACGTGGAGATCCACATCCACGTGCCCGCGGGCGCGGTGCCGAAGGACGGCCCGTCCGCCGGTGTGACCATGGCCACGGCGCTGGTCTCGGCGCTGTCCGGCCGCCCCGTGCGCCACGACATCGCCATGACGGGCGAGGTCACGCTGACCGGGCGTGTGCTGCCGATCGGCGGCGTGAAGGAGAAGGTCCTGGGCGCGTACCGCGCGGGCATCCGCAACGTGATCCTGCCGCGGGACAACGAGCCCGACCTGGAGGACCTGCCGGAGGAGGTGCGGAACGAGATGCAGTTCCACCTCGTCTCCTCGCTGGGCGAGGTCCTGGCGCTCTCGCTGCGCGGCGCGAGCCTGCACGAGGGCAGCCTGATCTTCCCCGAGGCGGGCGTGCCGACGCCGGCGGGCCGCTTCCCCGCGGCCGGTCCGCTCCTGAACCGCGGTCAGGACGCGGCGGAGGAGGCGCACGGCGAGGCGCTGCGGAGCGGCGTCGGCCGCTGACGCGTCCGCGCAGGACGAGCGAGCCCCGGTGGCCGTGATGGCCGCCGGGGCTCCGTTCATCTCCGATCTCCGCTGGCCCCGCACCGTTTCCGTGCCGCTGCCTCAGCGAGCCGGCGGCCGTACACGGCCGCCGACCTACCGCGTCGTCGTCCGCCCGGTCGGCGCGAAGATCTCGCCGGAGTAGAAGCGCGAGTCCGCGGAGGCGAGGAAGACGTACGTGGGCGCGATCTCGGCGGGCTGCGCCGGCCGCTGCCACAGCGTGTCCGCCCCGAACTCGGCGACGTGCTCGGCGCTGAAGGTGGACGGGATCAACGGCGTCCAGACCGGCCCGGGCGCCACGCAGTTCACGCGGATCCCACGGTGCGCCACGGCCTGGGCCAGCGACTTGGTGAACACGTGGATCGCGCCCTTGGACGCTGCGTAGTCAATGAGGCCGGCGTGGCCCTCCAGCCCCGTGACCGACCCGGTGTTGATGATCACGCCGCCCTCGCCCATGTGCTCCAGCGCGAACTGCGCCATCCAGATGTACGCGAAGACGTTCGTGCGGAACGTCTGCTCGAGCTGCTCGGGCGTGAGGTCCGCGATGTCCCGGGTCTCCCACTGGAACGCGGCGTTGTTGACCAGGATGTCCAGCCGGCCGAACTCCGCGGCCGTGCGCTCGACGACGTCGCGACAGTGCTCGCGGTCGCGGAGGTCGCCGTCGAACGCGAGCGCGCGGCGACCGGCCTCGCGGATCCAGCGCACGGTCTCGCGCGCGTCGTCGTGCTCGTTGTAGTAGGCGATCGCCACGTCGGCCCCCTCGCGGGCGAACGCGATGGCGACGGCGCGACCGATGCCGCTGTCGCCGCCGGTGATCAGGGCAGCGCGACCCTCGAGCTTGCCCGCACCCCGGTAGCTCTCTTCACCGTGATCCGCCGGCGGCCGCAGCTCGGACTCCGTGCCCGGCCACTGTTGCTGCTGCCCTCCCGGCCCGCCGCGCGCCCGCTCCTCCGCCAGCGGGTTCACGCTCACGTCCAGGCCGTGCCTGCGCTCCTGGGTCACGACGACCTCCCTCCAGCGGTCTGGCCTCGTCTGCGTCTGCGCACATCTCCAGTGCACCGCCCGTGCCCGCCGGAACCCGGAGCGGCGTGGCCGGTACTCCGCAACGCGGAACCAGCGACCCAACAGGAGGATCTGTGGCGCCGCTCTCCATCACACGCGCCGGCGTGGCCGGCACCGTGCTCGCGCTGGTCGTCGCGCTGGTGTGCGTGCGACTCGGCATCTGGCAGCTCGATCGGCTCGAACAACGCAGACAGTCCAACGCCGCGATCGCCGAGCGGCTGAGCGGCGCGACGGTCACGCTGCGGGACATGCCCCAGGACACCGTCGGCCTGCTGTACCGGACCGTCGAGGTCGAGGGGCGGTACGACATCGCGCGCAGCATCGTCCTGCGCGGCCGGGCGCACGAGGGCATGCCTGGCGTCCACGTCTTCACGCCGCTGCGGCTGCCCAACGGGAGCGCGATCCTGGTCAACCGCGGCTGGGTCCCCTCGCCGGACGCCGCGACCATTGACCTGGACGCGCTGCCGCCGCCCGCCTCCGATCGGGTGCGCGGGATCGCCCTGCCGTTCCACGCAGACGGCGTGGCGGTCGTGGATCGGAACGACTTCCGCGTGACCTGGACGATCCTGGACCTCGCCGCGCTGCGCCAGCAGTTCCCCTACCCGCTGGCGAGCTTCTTCGTGCAGGCGCTGCCCACGGACGCCGGCGCCGGCACGCTGCCGCGGCCGCTCCCGCCGCCGGAGCTGGATGACGGCCCGCACCTCGGCTACGCCATCCAGTGGTTCGCGTTCGCCACCATCGCGGTCGTGGGCTGGGCCTCTCTCGTGCTGCGGCGCTCCGCGCAGCGATCGCGCCCGTGAACGCGCCCGGCTCGGCGGCGTGGCCGGCCGCGCGCGCACGGGCACACGCGGGCAGCTCCGTGTGGTCCACCGCCGGATCGGTGGCCGGGCCTACCAGACCGAGATGCTCGAGAGGTTCAGGTTGTTCTCCAGCCGCAGCTCGACGCGCTGCCCGCGCTCCACGATGACGGGCGGGAACACGTAGGGCCTGCCGCCGATCGGGTCCACAACGAGCTGCACGTTCGAGGCGGCCGTGATCACGGAGGACGGCAGGACGAACCGCTCGCGGCCCATGCTCGGGACCATCCCCAGCCGGGTGCGCGACCCGTTGCGCACCGCGTAGACGACAATGTCCGCCCAGTTGTAGTTCTCGACCTCGACCACGACCTCACGCGCGGCTGCGGGCAGACCATCCTTCTCGAGGTCCAGCCCTGCGCCCGCACACGCGGCCACCACGCAAGCCGCCAGAACGATCAGCAGCCCCTGGATCCCTTGCCTCGACCACACCGACTCCATTGCTGCTCCTTCGCCGACCCATGCCACGAGAAGCGAAGGGCGCCACGCGCGTACGCGCGGGCGCCCTTCGCGGGGTGATGACGCTCCGTTCCCCGGGGCCGTGGGTCCGACAAGAATTGTGCCGGCGGCGTCGTCGGCCCGGTTCGACGATCCTGCGCCGGGGTCGGGCCGGGAGCGGATCGGGTGCACGCGGAGGAGACGGCTCGGGTCGCTTCCACGGACGGGGAGAGCGCGAGGACGCGGGGCCGGGAGCGCACGAGAACGCGCTCCCCGTCACCAGCTCCCGCGCTCCCCCATGCTCTCGATCACCCGAGCCAGGCGTTCCGCCGCGTTGCGCCAGTTCGTCTCCACCGCGAGCTGTGCGGCGCGCCCGTCGCCGGCCTCGATGCCGGCGATGATCGCGGCATGCTCGGCGACCGAGGTCTGGATCTCGTCCATGAGCGCGCTGATGTAGAGGCGCTCGTAGCGCTCGGCCTGCGGCTTGATCGCGTCGTGCAGGGCGAGGAGGCGCGGGCCGGCAGCGGCCTCGACGTACATCCGGTGGAAGCCGAAATCCAGATCGAACACCCGGTTCTCGTCGGACCGCGGCGAGGACGCGGCCTCCGCCAGCTCGGCGTTGCAACGCTTGAGCGCATCCACCAGCAACATCCGGGGTCCCTTGGGCAACTCCGCGGCGAGCCGCCCGGCCAACGACTCCATCGCAGCCACAATGTGGAACAGCTCCCGGGCATCCTCCTTCGTGAGCGGCGCCACGGTCGGCCGCGACTGACGCCCGCCCCCCGAAACCACGATGTAGCCTTCCTGCTGGAGCCGCTGGAGCGCGCTCCGCACCGGCGTGCGGCTCACGCCGAGCCGCATCGCGATCTCCGTTTCGATGATCCGCGTTCCGGGTGCCAGCCGACCGCGCACGATCAGTTCGCGGAGCTGCTGATACGCCCGGTTGACACGCTCGCCCCTGGGCACGACGCCCAGGGCCGTGTCGTTCGTCCCGCGGCTGGAACGCATGGCGAGTCCGGATGATGGGTGAAGGTTCCGGGAAGCGCGGACACCGCGAGGCACGTCGAGGGGGCGCGCCACGGAGCCGGCTAGCGATGCGGACGGGTGGAGTCGCGCCACGGGGCCGCCGCCAGGGCGGGACCCGCGGCGGCCCCGCTGTCGATCGCCATGCCGAACTTAGTCTCTTCCTCGGACATAGGGCAAGGGCGTTGCCCCCGCCGTCGGCGCGAGGTCCGGCAAGGCACAGAGCGTGACGCGAGCCCCGTGGCTCCACGATCGCCGAACGGGCGTGAGCCGGCCGCGCCTCGCCCCACGGACGGACGACACGCGGCCGGCGGCGCGGAGCAGGCCCGGCGCGGATCCGGAAGCAGAGGCCCGCGGCGCGGGGGCTTGACACCCGTCCGCCGCAGCCGTCTCATGGATCCTGCATGGCCGTCACGAGCGCTTTCGCACTCGCAGCCCACGCCGTAGCGCTCCTCGCCTTCCGCGGAGAGAACGGCGCGACGAGCGCGCTGATCGCAGCGAGCGCCAGCACGCATCCGGCGCGCGTGCGGCGCGTGCTGGGCATGCTGGTCCGCGCAGGGATCGTGAGCGGGCGGGAAGGTGCGGGGGGCGGCTACGTGCTGGCCAGGTCGCCGGACGAGATCACGCTGGCGGAGGTGTTCGATGCCACCCGGGGCGAGGGCTCGCTGCTGCCGCTGCATCCGCGGCCGCCGAACGAGAAGTGCCCGATCGGCGCCGGGATCACCGCGACGCTGGTCGCCGTGGATGAGGCCATGGACGAGGCGTTGCGCACCGTGCTGGCGGCCCGCACGGTGAGCTGGCTGACCCGTCAGGCGTTGGCCGCGGCGATGCGCGGGACGGACGGGGAGGCGCCTGCCCTCACGAACGTCGTCAGCAAGGATTGACGAGCGACCACCGTGACCACTGCCACGCCGCTCCCGCCCGCCACGCGCCTCGGCCACGTGCGCCTGCGCGTCCGCGACCTCGACAACGTGCTGGACTTCTACCAGCGCGTCCTCGGGCTCCGCATCATCGAACGCGACGGCGACGTCGCCTCGCTCTCGGCGTCCGGTGCGGCGCCTCCGCTGCTGGTCCTCGAGGGCCGGCCCGGCGCTCCTCCCCGGCCGTTCCGGTCCACGGGGCTGTACCACTTCGCCATCCTGTTGCCGGACCGGCGCGCGCTGGCGCAGGCGTTGCTCCGGCTGGCGCGGCGGCGCTGGCCGCTCCAGGGCGCGTCCGACCACCTCGTCAGCGAAGCGCTGTACCTGGCCGACCCCGAAGGGAACGGCATCGAGCTGTACGCGGATCGGCCGCGCGAGTCGTGGCCGATCCGGCCCGACGGCGAGATCGCCATGGCCACCGAGCCGCTCGACCTCGACGGGCTGCTGCGGGAGGCCGGCCCCGACGAGGGTGACGACGCACCACTGCACCCCGGCGCCGTCGTCGGCCACATCCACCTCAACGTCTCGGACCTCGCTGCCTCGGAGGCGTTTTATCACGGGGTGCTCGGCTTCGACGTCACCACCCGTTCCTACCCCGGCGCGCTGTTCCTCGCCGCCGGCGGCTACCACCACCACATCGGCACCAACATCTGGGCGGGCCGCGGCGCACCCCGCCCGCCCGAGGGCGCAGCAGGGCTGGTCCACTTCGAGGTCGTCATCCCCGATGACGCCGCGCGGGAGGCGGTGCTCGCGCGTGCCCGCAGTGCGGGCGCGCCGGTGGAGCCCGTGAACGGCGGCGTGCGCATCAGCGACCCGGACGGCATCCACGTCGTCGTCCGCGGCTGATCCCTCCTCGCTCCGCAGTCCTCACGGGCGGCACACCCCGTGCGACGCTTCGGCAGCGATGCATGCGCGGCGAGCGTGGCCGCGTACGGGGGCCGGGCGTGCGAACGCCGAGGTGCGCGATGGCTGGAGCAGCGAAGTCGACGACGGATCACGATGTCATTCGGCGGTGGGCCGAAGAGCGAGGCGGGCGACCCGCCCGGGTGAAGGGCACGGGGGGGCCCGGCGACCCGGGCATGCTCCGCATAGACTTCCCCGGCTACGCCGAGGAATCCCTCGAGGAGATCTCCTGGGATGACTGGTTCCGCAAGTTCGAGGAGAAGAACCTCGCCTTCCTCTACCAGGAGACCATCGACGGCCAGCCGAGCCGGTTCTTCAAGCTCGTGGATCGGGGGAGCATCTCGGAGGAGAGGGAGGCGGCCTGATCGGACCGCGTCTGCGCGGTTCTCCGCGCTCCCCGCGTGAGCCCGAAGAGCGCGGAGCACACCGAAGATTGCGCAAAGACGAGAAGGGCGCCGAGGGAGGGTTGGCGTCCGGGGCGCCCGAGGGTTGCCCCGCCGGGGCGCCGTCCGGAGCCGCTGCCGGGGATCGCCCGCCGTCGTCGGCGCCAGGGATTGCCTCCCGCGGGGCGCTGGCCTACGCTAGGGCGGTTCACACCCCGCTTGCAGGAGGAGGCCATGTTCGGCGCATGCAGTCCGCGTCGAATGAACGGCGCGTCGGGCTTCCCGCCCGCGCCCCTCTTCGCCGCCGTCCTCGCCCTCGCACTGACCGGCGCGTGCGCCCAGACGCCCGCGCCCCGAGCGGCCGACGATGCAGCGGCCGGGGCCGCAGAGCAGTACCGCTACTACCCTGGCCCGGGCGACGACTGGAAGCGGCTCACGCCGGAAGAGGCGGCGATGGACGCCGCCTCGCTCGAGGAGGCGATCGCCTACGCCATCGAGAACGAGACGCGCTGGCCGACCAGTCTCCGCCAGGCGCTCCAACAGACGTTCGGCGACCAGCCGCACAGCGAGATCATCGGGCCCGTCAAGGACCGCGGCGGACCGAACGGCCTGATCGTGCGAGGCGGCTACATCGTCGCCGAGTGGGGCGAGACGGACCGCGTGGACATGACGTTCAGCGTGACCAAGAGCTTCCTCGCGACGGTCGCCGGCGTCGCGCTCGACGTCGGCCTCATCCGCAGCGTGCACGACCCCGTGCGCCAGTACGTGAGCGACGGTGGCTTCGACCCGCCGCGCAACCACGAGATCACGTGGCACATGCTACTCAACCAGACCAGCGAGTGGGAAGGCACGCTGTGGGGCAAGCCGGACTCGGCGGATCGGCGCGAGGGCCGCGACCGTGTGCTGCGCAAGCCGGGCACGTTCTGGGAGTACAACGACGTACGCGTGAACCGCACCGCGCTCGCGCTCCTGCAGGTCTGGCGGCGGCCGTTGCCGCGGGTGCTCAAGGCCGAGGTGATGGACCCCATCGGCGCGTCCGACCGCTGGGAGTGGCACGGCTACCAGAACTCGTTCGTCATGATCGACGGCGAGCCGATGCAGTCGGTGAGCGGCGGCGGGCACTGGGGCGGCGGGCTCTGGATGAGCGCGCGGGACATGGCGCGCTTCGGCTACCTGTACCTGCGCGGCGGGCGGTGGCGGGACCGGCAGGTGCTCTCCCGCGAGTGGGTGCGCATGGCGACGACGCCCACGCCCCTCAAGCCGACCTACGGCTACATGTGGTGGCTCAACACCGGCCGCGCGCTGTACCCGAGCGCGCCCGAGTCCAGCTTCTTCGCGCGGGGCGCCGGCGCCAACATCATCTGGGTGGACCCCGAGCACGACCTCGTGGCCGTCGTCCGCTGGATCGACCCGGAGGCGGTGGACGGCTTCATCGCGCGGGTGCTGGCCTCCATTCGCAAGCCCGCCTCATCAGGGTGACGGCCTGCCCGACGGCGATGGACCGCCCGGACGTCAGCCCTCCGCCGCAGGGATGGTGAAGCAGAACGAGCTGCCCGCTCCCGGCTGGCTCTCCGCCCAGATGCGTCCCCCGTGCGCCTCGACGATGCCGCGGACGATCGTGAGCCCGAGGCCCAAGCTCCCCCGCGCCTTCTTGCCGGCCTGCCAGAACGGATCGAACACGTGGGCCAGCGCCGCGGGCGCGATGCCCACACCGGTGTCGGTGACGCGGTAGAGCACGGCGTCCGCCGTCGACTGGACCGAGACCTCCACCGAGCCGCCGGGCTCCGTGAACTTGAGCGCGTTGCCGATCAGGTTGGCGAGGGCCTGGCCGATGCGGAGCCGGTCGGCGTTCACCGGCGGCAGGTCGCCCTGCACGCGGCATTCGATGTCGATCCCCTTCTCGGCGGCGATCGGCTCGAACTCGGCGGCGACGCTGCGCAGCGCCTCGCCGGGATCGAGGCGGCCGACATCGAGCCTCAGGCGCCCGGCATCGATGCTGGCCGCGTCCACCAGGTCCCGGATCAACGCATCCATGCGCTGCGCCGCACGCTCGACCACCTCGAGCCGCTCCTCCACCACCCCCCTCCCTTCCTTCAGCAACGCCAGGCTCATGGCGATCGTGCTCAGGGGGTGCGCAGATCGTGGGCGACGACGGCCATGATCTCCTCGCGTGCACGGATCGCCTGCTGCGCCTCGCGGTAGAGCCGGGCGTTGTCCACGGCGAGCGCCGCCAGCCGGCCCAGGTCCCGGGCGAGGCCGAGGTCGGGCTCGTCGTAGATGCGCTCGGAGGGTCCGGACACCAGGCAGATCACGCCCACCGCCCTCCGCCGCGCCTCGAGCGGGACCATCATCGCGGAACGCACCTCGAGCTGCGCGAGGTAGCGCATGAGCTCACGCTGGTCGCGGAAGAGCCGTCGCGCGACCCCCTTGGAGAACTCGCGCAGCAGCAGCGGCTGCCCGGTCCGGAGCACGTGACCGACGAGGCTGCGCGGGTTGTGCGGCCCCGACTCGTACATGCCCGTCAGCTCGAACAGCATCGCTTCCTTCTCCGGGTCGACGCACGCGACGGCGAAGCGTCGGACCTCGTCGCCTTCGGCGACGTAGAGGACGCACGCGTCCGCCAGCGCAGGCACCGCGAGCCGCGGCACACGCTGGAGCGTTTCCTCGTAGTCCAGCGACGAGGCGAGGGCTTCACCGGCGGAGGAAAGGAAACGGAGTGACTCCTCCACCGGTCTGGCTGTGGGAGAGTCCGCGGAGACGCCGGCCATTGGTCCTCCGCAATTGCGTGGATCGTGCTTTGGCGCGCGGATGTGCTACGCCGTCAATTCCGCCAGTGCGGCGCGATACGTGTCGAGATCGGCGGCGGAAAAGAGAACGAAGCGCACCTCGTCGAGTGCGCCGGGATTCGATTGGATCCAATCCACGCAGGTGCGGAGCGCGACACGCGCGGCTTCGGCCACGGGATAGCCGTACGCACCCGTGCTGATGGAAGGGAACGCGACGGTCCGGAGCCCCTCGTCCCGCGCGACGTCGAGCGAGCTGCGATACGCGGACGCGAGCGTTTCCGGCTCGCCGGCGTGGCCGCCCCGCCAGCGTGGGCCGACGGTGTGGATCACGCGCGAGGCGGGCAGGTTTCCCGCCGTCGTGGAGACCGCGGAGCCGGCGGGCAGGCCATCCGGGTACCGGTCGGCACGGATGCGCTTGCACTCTTCCAGGATGGCGGGCCCGCCCTTGCGATGGATCGCGCCATCCACGCCGCCGCCGCCCATGAGGGTGGAGTTCGCCGCGTTGACCACGGCGTCGACGGCCTGCTCGGTGATGTCGCCCTGGATCAGGCGGAGCCGGGTGCTGCCGACCTGGAGTTCGTCCACCGGATCACGCTCCCACGGCGATCGATGCACATGGCAATCTCCACCGCCGGCGACCGCTGTCAAGCGGGACGTTCGGAGGCGAGGGCGGGACCGGGCAGCCGGAGCGTGAACGTGCTGCCCACGCCCGGCGCGCTGCGCACCAACACGTCCCCGCCCAGGAGACGCGCCAGCCGTCGCGCGACGCTGAGCCCGAGCCCGGTGCCGTCGCGGCTCCGGGTCCGCGTCGGCTCGACCTGCCAGAAGGGCTCGAAGATCCGCTCGTGGTGTTCAGGCGCGATGCCGACTCCCGCGTCCTCTACGTCCACGAACACCTCGCCGCCGCGCTCCTCCAGGCGGACCCGGATCTCGCCCTGGTCCGTGAACTTGATGGCGTTGGACAGGAGACCGGAGAGGATATGCCGGACCTTCGCCGCGTCTGTCTCGATCCGCACGGCGTGCTGCGGCAGGGTGAGCCCGATCCGGAGTCCGCGCTCCGCGGCGCGCGGCTGGAGCAGCGCCGCCACCTCGCGGGTCAGCGCCGTGATGTCGGTCGGCTCCGGCCGCGCTTCCTCGGTGCCGGCCTCGATCCGCGTGAACGTCAGGATCTCCTCGATGAGCTGGAGGAGGTGCTGCGCACACCCGCGCACACGCTCCACCTGCGAGCGGAGCCCCTCGGGCAGCAGCGCGGGCACGCCCAGGAGCCAGAGCTCTGTGTAGCCGATGATGGCGTTGAGCGGAGTCCTCAATTCGTGGCTCATGATCGACAGGAAGTCGGACTTCGCCCGGTCCGCGTCCCGCGCCTGCTCACGCAGCCGCGCGTTTTCTTCGGCCAGCAGCCGCTCGCGCTCTGCCGCCTCACGCCGCTCCGTGACGTCCGCGCACACGGCCACCACGCGCCCTGACTCGTAGAGCGCATCCAGCAGTAGCCGCCCGTGCATCTCGATCCAGCACGTTGGGCCGCCGGGCGGCGCCACGCGGTAGTCGATCCTGAACGCATCCCCACCGCCCTTGCGGACCGCGTCCTCGAGCGCGGCACGGAAGCGGGCGCGGTCCTCTTCCTGGATCGTCTTTGCGAATCTGTCCAGTGACACTCCGGCGGTCGCCTCACTGAGGCCGTGAAGGGAAGCGAGGGCGGGGGTCGAGGTGACACGATCGGGGCCGATCTCCCAGCTCCAGACCTCGAATCGGCCCGCTTTCAGCGCGAGATCGAGCAACTCCGGGGTACATGCGTCGGGCACCGGCGTAGATGCCGGGAGTGTCGCCGGCGCGCGGTCCACGCCGGCGGCCTCGGAGCAGGATGTCGGCTCACCTGCCATGCCGCACACCTCGGGCGACGCGAAAAGGAGCTCACGAGCGGATCCCCCGTCCCTCGGGCGACCCGTTCCGTCGCCGGGACTGGGGAGCTGGAGCATCGCGGTTTGGCGCCGCGGCAGCGCACGTTGCATGCCGCCGGGGGCCGATGCCGCGGGTCAGAGGTCCAGTCGCAGACCCACGACGAGTCTCTGGTCTTCCCGCTTCACCCCCTCCGGCGGCAGCGAGTCGTGCTGGTAGACGTGGTTCATCGTCATGGACACGCTCTGACTGACGCGCGTGGCGACCGTGGTCGTGAGCTCGATGTCGAAGTCCGACGCGCGGTCCCAGACCGGCTGCCACGCCGAGGCGTGTGTGATCTTCACCGCCTCGCCGAGCCGCCGCTCCGCCTCGAGCCGCACGTTCCAGCGCGCGTTCTGCCGCGCCCCGTTCGGGGTCGCTGTGGCCGTGGGGGTGAAGTCCTCGTAGCTGTACAGCGCGGCAGCGATGAGTGCCATGCGGCCGTGCTGCGAATCCCAGACGCGGTACTTCATTCCTCCGCCGCCGTTGGAACGGAGGTCCAGTCGCCGGAAGCGGTCCCGCTCCGCCGTGCTGAACAGGTAGGGCGACAGGCGCGCCTGGGGGAACATGTTCAGCGCCACGCGCATCTGCGCGCTACGCGCCACGATCTCGCTGCGGCTACGGCCGTACCGGTACCCGGCGGAGAGCTCCAGCTCGAAGTGCTCCGTCTCGAGACGTTTGAGCTGGAAGCCCGAGCTCAACGCGATGAGCTGCGTGTTGCCGATCTGGCCGTTGAAGCCGAAGTCCACCGCGAAGCGCCAGCGGTCGGGTTCCTTCTCCTGTGCGGCCGCGGCTGGGGCCTCCGGCACCGGCCCCTCGGCGCCCTGAGCGCGCGCGGTCGCTGGGAAGGGCAGAACGGCGCCGAGCAGCAACGTGGTGAGGGCCAGACCGGGGGACAGCCGTCGCATGGTTCACTCCATCTCGTCGTGGAACGTCTCGCGCAGATCCGCGCAACGGGCACGCGTACGGCCATCCACAAGGTTGTGCGGTGCCGGTGCGAAGCCCTGCGCCCGAATATGGGCTCATGGACGCCCCGGAACAAGCCGATGGGTTCGGGCGCGCAGGTCATCGTGCAGGCGACGGACGCCGGGCCGGCTCACGGCGCCTCCCCCGGCTCACGGTCGGTCTGACTCGCGGCGCCCGGCCGGCGCGGCCGGCGCGGCCTCGACGGGTGGAGTCGGAGGCGGCTCGCCGGTCCGACGCGGCCCGGGCCGCTGCGAGCCGGACCGGCTACGCCGCCTCTCGCGCCTCGAGCCCAGGCCCTGCTTCGGGGCGGGGCCGCCGCCAGACCAGCCAGGTCCGGTACGCCAGCGCGCCTGCGCCGAGATGCGCCGCAACGGCCACGAGGAGGAAGCCCAAGAACGGGATCAGCAGGACGAGCTGGAACAGGACGACGCCGAGCGCGACCTCCCGGTACGGGTGCACGGCCGCCGGCGCGGGGCCGGGCTCGCCGGACGTGCCCGACGTCGCGGGTCCGCCCCACGCCCCGGGTGATCCCGGAACCGGAGGCGGGGCGGACGTCACGGGACCGCCGGGACCGAAGACCTCGCGACCAGGCCCTCGCTCCACGCGCGCCGCGCGCACCGCCGGTGCCTCACGCCGGCCGCGACCCAAGCGCCTGAGCACGACATCGCCCAGCGCCATGGCGGCGGCGAGATACCCCGCCAGGCCGAGCGCCGGCACCAGCGCCACGAGCAGCGCGATGCCCACCGGAATGCCGATCACCGTGATGAAGGCGAGGATCGCGAGGATCGGCACGGCGGCGATCAACACCAGCGTCGTGACGACGACGGGGCCCGGCCGCCGGAGCAACAGCGCCGCCGACTCGTCAAGCTGCCGCCCGCCGACCGCCGCGAACAGCAGTCCGGCGAGCGCCAGCATCAGCGTCACGCCGATCCAGAGCAGCCAGCCGGCAAGTGGGCCGAAGGAGATCCCCGTGCGCCGCTCGACGGCGCCGCCAATGCTGGCGCCCGGCGCCTGCGCCAGCCTGCTGTCGCCGTGCAGCCGGACGTTCCCGCCCACACGGGCGCCGGGCTCCAACGCCAGCCGACCGCCGACCATCACGATGTCGCCCGCGACGCGCCCCGCCACACGCGCGTCGCCGCCCACGACGACCAGGTCGTCCAGGACCGTGCCGTCCACCACCGCGTCCGAGCCCACCACGACGACGGTCCGTTCGGTATCGCCCGCCCGGACCCACGCCGGAGCGCCCACGCGCACCAGCACGCCCCTCGCCTCCTCGCCGCGCGGCGGGCGCCGCGCCCCCGGCGGCTGCGCCACCCCGTTGGCCGCGAGCGCGGTGACGCCCAGCACGAGAGCAAGCAACGGAACGACCCCTCGCCGCATGCGCACCCCTCCAGCGCTGGCCGGCGGCGACCGCCGGCGACACACACCCCGCCAGGGAGTCCAGCGCATGCACGATCGCGGCCAGCAGGGCCGTGGTTGGACGTGGCCACACGGGCCGCCCCGCGAGTTCGCTTCGCGGCCCCGGGGGGCCGGCGCGCGGGGGACGGCGCGACCGCTCGTGCATCGCGGCGAAGCCCATGCATCGCGGCGAAGGCCATGCCTCACGGCGAAGCCCATGCGTCACGGCGAAAGCCCATGCATCACGGCGAAGCCCATGCGTCGCGGCAAAGGCCGGCGCGTCGCGGCGAAGGCCGGCATGGCGCGGCAAAGGCCCACACGTGGCGGCGCATCGCGCCGTTGCCGTGGAGGTGTTCCGTGCGGGACGCGGCAAAGGTCCCACCCCGCGCGCTTACGCTACCCGTGGAGGGATCTTTGCTGCTCCCGAGCCGGCAAAGCCGCCAGCGCCGGCCGCCGGCGGGGCGCGAGAGCGGAACTTTGCCGCACTCCGAGCACTCCGAGCACTCCGAGCGCACCGAGACCGCGCGTAGCCGCCGTGATGAGCGCCCCGCCACCGGCGCTCGGCTTGGATCGGATCGGACCACCGCGGAGGCGCCCGTTCGGCCCCCTGGTTCGCCTGGGTCGGGAGCGGGAGACGCTTGTGCGTCGCGCGGCTCCGCCCGGATCGGGTCACACGGAGACGCCCGTACGGCGCCGGTTCCGCCCGGCTCGGGTCACGGAGACGCCTGTACGGCGCCCGGCTCCGCCCGCATCGGGCCCGGGAGACGCCTGTTCGTGCGTTCGCGCCGCCGGACAGCCCAGCACCGCCCGGTTCGCCCCGGCCACCGCGCTTGACATACCCCTACCCCCTATTTAGCATCATACCCGGGTGGGGTATCGGCCCACGGCCCGGTCACCGGGTTGCAGCAGCCGCCCCGATCACCGGGCCATAGCAGCCGACCCGGTCACCGGGCCGCAGCAGCACGGAGGGCTGCCCCCTTACGAACGCGCACCGGCGCGCGAGGCACGGGGTGCCAACGCCGGTGCGCCTGCGAGTGCATAGAGGAGGAGCCCATGAGCGCCACCGAATGGCTGGTCGTGCTCGGCGCGCTGGGCGCGATCGCATGGGTGAACTGGTACTTCTTCGTGGCGCCGCGACGCACGCCAACCACGGCGGAGCGGCAGGCCACGGCGGAGCGGCAGGAGAGGCGGCGCGATGGCTGAGAAGCAGACGATCAGGGCCGAGGGAGGGCTGGCGCCAGCGGGCGAGCGCACCGACAACGCCTGCTCTGCGGGCGGCGCCCACGGGCCTGGCAGCGCCCCCGCCGGCACCATCGCCGCCGACATCACCGCCAGCAACGCTGGCCGCGCTGACGGCAATGCCTCCGCTGGCAGCGCCACCGCCGGCAACGTCTCCGACGGCAACGCCGCCGCCGACCCCGCCGGCAACGCCCGCCACGAAGGCGCCCAGCACGGCGTCGCACTCTACCAGATCGGCATGGCCCCCGCGTCTCACCGGCAACTCGCGCGAGCCGGCGACGTTGCCGTCGCCGCCGTGGGTCCGGGCCAGCGTCGGATCACCATCCCCGTGACCGGCATGACGTGCGCGGCGTGCTCCGGCCGCGTGCAGCGCGCGCTGTCCAGGCAGCCGGGCGTCGTGGACGCGGCGGTCAACCTGATGCTGGCCAACGCGACCGTCGTCTACGACCCGTCGCGGACCAGCCCGGAGGCGCTGGTCGAGGCGATCCGCGCCACGGGCTACGGGGCGGAGCTGCCCGCGCCGGAGCGCACTGCGTTCGAGGAGCAGGAGGAGCGCGACCGCGCGCAGGCGAAGGAGTTCCGCGAGCTCGCCCGCAAGGCGATCGTCAGCCTGCTCGCCGGCGTGCTCGCCATGCTGGCGTCCATGCCGCTCATGGCGAGCGCCGCGCACGACGCCCATGCGGCGACGGCCGACCCGTTCATGCGCTGGGTGATGGGCTGGCTCTCGCCGGTGCTCGAGCGCGCGATGCCGTGGCTGTACGCGATCCCGTCGCCGGTGCTCACCTACGGCCTTCTCGCCGTCACGGTGTTCATCATGGCGTGGGCCGGACGGCACTTCTACACGCGCGCGTGGTCCGCATTCCGCCATCACTCCGCGGACATGAACACGCTGATCGCGGTGGGCACGGGCGCCGCGTTCCTGTACAGCGTCGCAGCGACGGTCGCGCCGGGCTTCTTCCTGAGCCGTGGCATCGCGCCGGACGTCTACTACGAGGCGGTGATCATCATCATCGCGCTGATCCTCACGGGCAACGCGCTGGAGGCGCGGGCCAAGCGCCGGACCTCTGCGGCGCTGCGCGCGCTCGCGGACCTGCAGCCGCCCACGGCCCGGGTCGAGCGTGACGGCCGCGAGGCGGACATCCCGGTCGAGCAGGTCCGGGAGGGCGACATCGTGGTGGTCCGCCCCGGCGAGCGGATCCCGGTCGATGGCGAGATCGTTTCCGGCGCGAGCGCGGTGGACGAGAGCATGCTCACGGGCGAGTCGCTGCCGGTGGAGAAGACCGTGGGCGATGCCGTGATCGGCGGCACGATCAACCGCACGGGTGCGTTCCGCTACCGCGCGACGACGCTGGGCGAGGCGAGCGTGCTGGCGCGGATCGTCCGGCTCATGCGGGAGGCGCAGGGCTCCCGCGCGCCGATCCAGAAGCTCGCCGACCGTATCAGCGGGGTCTTCGTGCCGGTGGTGATCCAGATCGCCATCGCGACCTTCGCGGTCTGGTACGTCCTCGCCGATGCCGCGCCCGCGGTGCGGGGCATGGCCGCGGCGGTGGCGGTGCTGATCATCGCCTGCCCGTGCGCCATGGGCCTGGCCGTACCGACCGCGGTCATGGTTGCGACGGGGCGCGGCGCTGCGCTGGGCATCCTCATCAAGGGCGGCGAGGCGTTGCAGCGGGCGGGAGACGTGACGACGGTCGTGCTGGACAAGACCGGGACGGTGACGGAGGGGAAGCCCGCGGTGACGGCCGTGGTCCCGGTGCCCGGCGTTGACGAGGCGGAGCTGTTGTGGCTGGCGGGCTCACTGGAGGCGTCGTCCGAGCATCCGCTGGCGGAGGCCATCGTCCAGCGCGCGTCCGAAGCCGGGCGCGTGCTCGTGCGCGCCGGGTCGTTCGAGTCGCTGACGGGCCTCGGTGCGCAGGGCGTCGTGGCCGGGCACACGGTGCTGGTGGGCAACGCCACGCTGATGCGGGACCGTGGCGTCGACGTCGCGCCGCTGGCCGCGCGCGCGGAGCAGCTCGCGGAGCAGGGCTGCACGCCGGTGTACGTCGCGGTGGACGGCGCGCTCGCGGGGCTGATCGCGGTGGCGGACCCGATCCGGCCCGCCTCGCGCAGCGCGATCGCGCGGCTCCAGCGCATGGGGCTCGACGTCGTCATGCTGACGGGCGACAACGAACGGACGGCCCGCGCGGTCGCGCGCGAGGCGGGGATCACCCGCGTGGTGGCGGGCGTGTTGCCGGACGGCAAGGTCGCGGAGATCGAGCGGCTGAAGGCGGAGGGCCGCGTCGTGGCGATGGTGGGTGACGGCATCAACGACGCGCCCGCGCTCGCGCGTGCGGATGTCGGCATCGCCATCGGCACGGGGACCGACATCGCCGTCGAGGCCAGCGACATCACGCTCATGCGCGCGGACCTGAACGGCGTCGCGGATGCGATCGCGCTCTCGCGGCGCACGATGCGCACGATGAAGCAAAACCTCTTCTGGGCGTTCATTTACAACGTGATCGGCATCCCGGTCGCGGCGGGCGTGCTGTACCCCGCCTTCGGCGTGCTGCTGAGCCCGGTGCTGGCCAGCGCGGCGATGGCGTTCAGCTCGGTCAGCGTGGTGAGCAACAGCCTGCGGCTGCAGCGTGCGCGGCTGCACCCGAGGAGGATGTGATGGACGAGCGCGTGCACACGAACGACGATGCGGCTGGGGCGGTCGCCGTGTGCGGCTGCGGCCGCGGCGCGGCTGCCGCGGCGGGCGGCGAAGACGGCGGCCGGCGAGCGGTCGCGGTGGACCCGGAGATCAAGGAGCGCAACCTGAAGCGCTTGCGCCGGATCGAGGGGCAGATCCGCGGACTCCAGCGGATGGTGGAGGAGGACCGCTACTGCGCGGACATCATGATGCAGATCGCATCGGTCCACGAGGCGCTGCGCAGTGTGGGCCGCGAGCTCATGCGCAACCACCTGAAGCACTGCGCCGCGACCGCGATCCGCGCGGGGGCGGAGCAGGCGGAGGCGATGTACGACGAGCTGATCGATCTCATGTACCGGCACGTGCGGTAGCCCTGCCCCCCTGCGCCCCGCCCGGAGGCGGGCGCCGCCCCGCCATCTTGTCCCGCCACGTCGCCCCGCCCGACCCGGAGGCCCGCCCCTCCCCGGCCCGAGCCGCCCGCGCGGGGGCCTGCTGTCGTGCGGCAGCAGGGAGGAGGGTTGTTCTGATCCGCCCGCGCGAGGGCAGGGGCCTGGTGGCAGGAGCCGGTTCTCTCGCCGAAGCGCCCGGTCCACCCGCGCGAGGGCGGGACGATGCCGGCGGTGAGGCCGACGGCAGCCGCGAGGTCCGATCCACCCGCGCGGGGACGGGGCACGGACCGGAGAGCCCTATCGGAACGTGCAGAAGCCCGATCCACCCGCGCGGGGACGGGGCAGGGGGCGACGGCTCGGTCCATCCTGCCGCGACCGCATGCCTCGCCCGACACCTTCGCTTATATTCCATGGGCGTCCATAGCCGCCCAAGAATCGTGATGGAAGGAAGTTCCCCGTGCGATTGATCAAGCTCGCGATCGGCGTCGCGAACCCGACGGTGGGCGCGGTGCGCTCCAACGCCGACCAGGTCATCCGCATGGCCCGCGAGATGGCGGCAGAGGACGTGACCGTCGGCTGCTTCCCGGAGCAGGTGCTGGGCGGCTACCCGTCGGAGGACCTGGTGCAGTGGCCGGCGTTCGTCGCCGCGCAGCGCGCGGAGCTGGAGCGCATCGCTGCCGAGACGCGCGAGCTGCCCACGGTCCTGGTCGTCGGCCTCGTCGCGGGCGTCGGCGGCCACCTGTTCAACGTGGCCGCCGTGCTGCACGCGGGCCGGATCCTGGGCCTGGTGCCCAAGGAGAAGCTCCCCACCTACGAGGTCTTCTACGAGACGAGGACGATGTCGCGCGGCGCGCCGGGCCTGGAGCTCGACGCCGACGGCGTCCCCCTCGGCGACCGCATCTTCGCCTTCGACTTCGGCGTCCTCGCCGTGGAGGTGTGCGAGGACATCTGGAGCCCGGACGGGCCGATGCGCCGGCGCTGCTTCTCCGGCGCCGAGCTGGTGGTCAACATCTCGTCCTCGCCCTACCGCATCGGCATCGTCTCCACCCGCCGCGAGATGCTGGCGACGCGTTCGGCGGACAACCAGGCGACGCTGGTGTACGCGAACCGCGTCGGCTCCCAGGACGGCCTGGTGTTCGACGGCGGAGGCTACGTCTTCCAGAACGGCCGGCTCGTGCTGGACGCGCCGCGGTTCCAGGAGGGGTGGTGGAGCTGCGTCGTGGACCTGGACCGCACGGCGCGGCTGAGGCGCGAGCTCACCACGTGGCGTTCGGACTGGGAGCGGTTCATCAGCGAGCAGCGTCCGGTCCCGGTGATCCGCAGCGACGCGCCGACGGCGGACCGCTCGCGGCTGCGTTATCCAGCGCCCCCCGGCGGCAACTTCTTCCTCCCGCCCGCTACGCCGGAGGTGCAACGGTCCCCGCGGGACGAGCTGCTGGACGACGTGTTCGAGGTCCTGGCGCTCGGCGTCGCGGATTACTTCCGCAAGACCCGCGCGTTCACGGGCATCGGCGTGGCGCTCTCCGGCGGGCGCGACTCGCTGCTCGGGCTGCTCGTCGCGTGGCACGCGCTCGGGCGCATCCAGCGCAGCGACGGCAGCGCCGCGCCGCCCAAGCTCACGGCGTTCTACATGCCGTCCCGCTTCTCGCAGCCGGAGACGCGCGACGCCGCGCGCACCATCGCACGCGAGCTGGGCGTCGAGCTGGTCGAGGTCTCGATCGACGAGGCGCTGGACCGCGAGATGGACGCGGCGCGGGCGATGCTCCAGGGCGGCGAGCCGACGCCCATCACGCAGCAGAACATCCAGGCGCGGCTCCGCGGCACGCGCATGTGGAACTGGGCGAACAGCGCCGGCGCGCTGTTCATCCAGACCGGCGACATGAGCGAGAAGGCCGTCGGCTACACGACCATCGGCGGCGACCTGGAGGGCGCGTTCTCGCCCATCGCCAACGTGCCGAAGACCGTCGTCGTCGCGCTCCTCGAGCGGCTGTACCGGCGCTTCGGCTTCCAGGGCATCCGCATGACGCTGGACACGCCGGCCGGCCCCGAGCTGGCCGCGGGCCAGACCGCCGAGGCGGAGCTCATGCCGTTCGAGGTCCTGGACGCCTGCCTCGCCCTCTTCGCCGGCGAGAAACTCTCGGCCGCGGAGGTCGCCGAAGCGCTGCCCGCCCTCTTCCCCGACCGCGACCCCGCCGAGCTGCGCGAGCACGCCCGGCGCTTCGCCTCGATGTTCACGCGGTCGATCTACAAGTGGGTGCAGGCGCCGCTGTCCGTCCACATCGGCGCGCTGGACCTCGAGCGCGAGCGCGCGCTCCAGCTCCCGGTCGTGCAGCAGAACGAGTGGGGCGGGTTGGAGGCCGCGGAGGAGATGCAGGCGAAGATGCCGGGGAAGCGCCCGGCGGATGCCGCCCCCGGTGGCCGCAGTCGCGCGGCAGACGCTGCATCCCAGGACAACGCGCGTGCGCGCGGCAGGCGGGCTGGCAAGACCGGCCGCGCAGCGGGCAAGCGCGGAGGCGAGTGACGCCGCGGCCGTAGCGCGCCCCGACGCCGCGCGCAGCAGAGCCTCTTGCGGTACACAGCTCCGTTGCCCTACATCACCGCGCGACGGCCGCGGGTCACTGCCTGGCAGGGATCGGCGACGCCCGCCTCGCCGGTGAGCACTGACTGGACGCCCCCAGAACCCTGTAATCCGGAACGCTACATGCGCACTCCGCTCGTGCTCCTGCTCGCGTGCGCAACCGCCGCCTGCGGCGCGGACACGCCCGCGCGCGACTCGCTCCTCGCCGTCGTCGACACGGTGAACGGCGTCGAGCGCCTGAGCTACTCTGCCGATCCTGCAACGCAGCTCGCGTGGCGCTTCGACACGCTCGCCGTGATCGGCGGCGCGATGGTCGAAGATGAGAACTACCAGTTCGAGACGCGAGGGCTCACCGGCAACGCCGAGGGCGATCTCTTCGTCGCCGACGTGCAGGGCAAGCGCATCCTGCGCTACGACCGGAGCGGGACGTTCGTGCGCAGCTACGGCCGCGAAGGCGCCGGGCCCGGCGAGCTGCGCTACCCAATGGCGGTCCGGCTCGGCCCCGGCGATTCCATCTGGGTCGTGGACACGGGGAACAACCGCGTCACGATCTACGACGCCACGGACGGCGGCAGCCGCACGCTCGGTTCCACGCAAGGGGGGCTGCCTACCAACATCGCCCTGGCCGGCGGCCACTTCTACTACGTCGCCGGGTCGGTACTCGCGACTCCGGCGGCGCGCGCGGACGAGCAGCCGGCGATCCCGCTCGTGCGTGCCGCACTGGACGGCGCCCCGCTCGACACACTCTGGCTCATCAAGCCGCGGCCCCTGTACACGCTAGAGTTCCGGAGCGGGAACAACCTGACGATGACCATGATCCCCATGACGTTCGCGCCGACGCTCCGCTGGGCCTTGCTTTCGGACGGGCGCGTCGTCGTGTCGGACAGCGCGAACTACGTGCTGCACATCGTCACGCCGGACGGCACGATCGAGCGCACGATCCGCCGCGACCCGCCCGCACGCCCGGTGACCGAGGCGGACAGGGAGGCGGCGCGCGAGGAGGTCCGCTCGCAGTCAGGAAACCCCGGTCTGACCGGCTCGCCGGACTTCGTGCGTCAGTGGCTCGAGAAGATGACGTTCGCGGACGTCATCCCGCGGATCACGAACCTGGCGGTGGACTCGAAGGACCGGATCTGGGTCGGCGTGTCGGTGAACGAGCCGGAGAAGACCGAGAGGATCGACGTGTACGACGCATCAGGCCGCCTGCTCGGCGAGATCCGCGATCCGGCCTTCTTCCCCCGGCTGTTCTACGGCCCGGACCTCGCCGCGCGTGTTACGACGGACGAGTTCGACGCGGAGCAGGTGGTGGTGATGCGGCTGGTGGAGTAGCGAGCCGGCCGGCGCGGCGAGCAACGCCCGGCGCGCCGGCGGTGTCACAGACCACGACGGCTGCTCAGTCCCCTGCAACCCGGAGCCGTCCCATGCGCACTTCGATCCTGCTCCTGCTCGCGTGTGCAACCGCCGCGTGCGGCGCGGACAGCCCCGCGCGCGACTCGCTCGTCGCCGTGGTCGACACGGTGGACGGCGTGGAGCATCTGAGCTACCCGGCCGATCCTGCGAGCCCGCTCGCGTGGCGCTTCGATACGCTCGCCGTCATCGGCGGCGCGGCGGTCGATGACGAGAACTACCAGTTCCAGAACGCGAGGCTCGCGGGCAATGCGCAGGGGCACCTGTTCGTGCTGGACGGCCAGGGCAAGCGGATCCTGCGCTACGACGAGAGGGGCAGCTTCGTGCAGAGCTACGGCCGCGAGGGCGGCGGGCCGGGCGAACTGCGCATGCCGATCTCGATCGCGCTCGGCCCCGGTGACTCGCTATGGGTGCCCGACATGATGAACCGCCGGATCACGATCTTCGACCCGGTGGGTGCGGGCAGCCGGATCATCGGTGGCGCCGCTGATCGGGGCATGAACGTGTCCGACGTGAGTCTCGCCGGCGGGAGCTACTACCGGACCGCCGAGGCGTTCGTGCCTCGCGCGAGCGCAGATGGGGAGGAACTGCCCGTTCCGCTCGTGCGCTACGCGCTAGATGGCACGGCGCTCGACACGGTGTGGCGCCACCAGCCGCTGCCCAGCAACGAAGTACGATTCGAGCTCGGCGGTATGCCCATTACACGCCGGATGAGGCCGGCGTACGCACCGGCGCTCCGCTGGGCCGTGCTCTCGGATGGGCGCGTCGTCGTCTCGGACAGCGCGAACTACGTGCTGCACATCATCCTGCCGGAGGGCACCATCGAGCGCACGATCCGCCGCGGCCCGCCGGCCCGGCCGGTGACGGAGGCGGACAGGGAGGCCGCACGCGAGAGGGAGCGCAATCTGCCCCCTCCGCGGCTCCCGGGCATGCCGGCGGATGCGCAGGAGTTCCGGAACAAAGGCGCCGAGAACATGACGTTCGCGGACGTCATCCCGCGGATCACGAACCTGACCGTGGACCCGAAGGACCGCATCTGGGTCGGCGTCTCGATGGAGAAGCCGGGGGTGACCGAGCGCATCGACATCTACGACACCGCTGGCCGCCTGCTCGGCGAGATTCGCAACCCGGCCTTCTTCCCCAGCCTGCTTTACGGCCCGAACCTGGCCGCGCAGATCACGAAGGACGAGTTCGACGTGGAGCAGGTGGTGGTGATGAGGGTGGTGGAGTAGACCGTACCGCGAACGGCGAGCGAGCGCGGCACGTGAGGGCTGGGCGGCAAGGGGCTGGTGGGTTCTGATGCCGGGCACGCAATGTGGGCCGGGCGGGCTGCGGCGAACTACGTGCCCGCATAAGAACGCCGGCCGGCGGCCCGGAGCATACGCCCCGAGCCAGCCGGCCGGACCGGCGCCCGCCGCAGTGACCGGCGGAAACTCTACTCGACCACCTCGTACTTCCAGCCGCGGAGCGTGCCGTTCAAGGCGAGCACCGTGCTGAACCCGACGGTCTCTCCCTGCGCCGGCGCGCGCACTTCGACGTCGCTGCTCCCGATCACCGCGCCGCCTTCACCGAGGACGCTCACCCGCAGCCGCACGGTCGCCCCTTCCGTCAGCTTCAGGTTCTCCAGCGTCCCGCTCATTCGGAGGCCGGAGCCCTCCTGCACGAAGCCGATGTCGAAGATCTCGAACGGGACCGCCTCGTACTCCTGGGCGACCTTCGCGACCTCGCCCTCCCAGCGCGCCTTCTCCTGCGGGTCGCTCGCCAGGTTGCCCAGCCCGCGGTACGAGAACGCCAGGATCCGGTAGAGGTCGCGGTTGTTGGGGTCGTGGACGCGCGTCTGCTCCGCTGCGCGGATCATCTCCTCGTACACGCCGCGGAGCTCGGGCGGCGGCGTCCCCGCGCCCTCCTCCGGCTGGAGCTCCCGGGCGCGCTGGTACAGCGACTGGGCGAGGTTGAAGTGCGCGTCGCGGGAATAGGGGTTGAGCTCGACCGCCTTGCGGAAGGCCTTGGCGGCGCCGTCGTAGCGGCCGGCGTCGTACAGCCCCGCGCCGATCTGGAAGAGCTGCTCCTCGGAGAGCCCGTCCTGCTCGACCAGCTCCGCGTACAGCCGGTCCGCCTCCTCACCCCCGGCCACCTGGGCGAGGCCGATCATCGCGCCGACGTGCCCCGGGTTGGTCTCCAGGAAGGCGCGGTACACGGCCTCCGCCTCGGCCGTCTGGCCGGTCGCCACCAGGAGACGCCCGGTCTCCTGCATCGCTTCGGCGTGGCGCGTCCGCCACTCCGCCGCCTGCTCCTCGGTCGCTCCGTCAGGCACGCCGCCCGAGAAGACCTCCAACGCGGCGCGGTACGCGTTCAGCGCCCGCTCGTTGTCCCCTTGCTGCGTGTAGAGCCAGCCGAGCACCACCAGGGCGTACGGCCACTTGCGCGACAGCCGGTCCGCCTGCTCGAAGAGCGCGATGCTCTGTGCCAGATCGCCCCGCTGGTAGGCGTCCGCCGCCAGGTTGTACGCCTGCGCCCAGGCGGCCTCGCGGTCGCCCTCCAGCTCCTGCGCATAAGGCGGGTGCAGCTCCTCCGCGTAACGGAACGCCGAGTCCGCGCCGGCGAGGTCACCCAGCCCCGCGTATGCGCGGCCGGCCATGAGCCAGCCCGTGGCGTTCCGCGCGTCCTCCTGCACCGCCTTGAGCGCCGCCTCCAGGGCGGTGCGGTAATGCCGCTCGCGCTGCACCGAATCCGCCTGGATCATGGCGAGCCCGATCGCCCGCTCCGCCTCCCGCGTCAGGCGGTTGTGTCCGGGACGCTGCTGCGCCTCGGCAGCGGGCGGGGCGACGGCCGACCACGCCAGGACGGCCAGACCCGAGATCCACCAGACGCCGCGGCCACGCCGCGACATGGACGGCGTCATCATTCGTAACTCCTTCTCCTCCGTGCGGGTGCGTGGGACGGGTCCAGGATAACGCCCCGCGCAGCCGGCCGACAAGTCGCGGAGCTTCGGTTTCCAGGGAACGTACGCCGTGCCCCGCTCCGCGGGACGGACCAGCCGCCCCGACCCCGGCCCGCTGGCCCGCTCCCCGGGCCCTCCCCGCCCCCCGGCCGCCGACGGCGGTGCAAGTTGCATGACACCATTTACTTACAACGGTGTATAGGTCCAAGGCAGTGTAGCACCGACACAAGGCAGGACCCAATGAAGTTCTCGTTGGACCTCAAGCAGCGCCACGCGCTGATGGAAGCCGCGGCCGCGACCACGGACCGCAACCACTGGAAGCGGATCCGCGCCCTGTTGATGCTGGCGGAGGGCAAGACGGTCTCGGAGACCGCGCGCGCTCTCGGCACGACGCGCCAGAGCGTATACAACTGGATCCACAGCTACCGCCGCAACCCGGTGCCCGAGGGCCTGGCCGACCGGCCGCGCCCCGGCCGCCCGCCGCGCCTGTCGCCGGCGCACCGGCAGTGGCTGCGGGCCCTGCTCGAGCAGAAGCCGACCGACTACGGCTACGACGCGCCGGAGTGGACCGTCCGGCTCATGCTGAAGCAGATCGAGCGCGAGCTGGGGGTGCGGCTCAGCGGCGGAGCGCTCCGGCGGACGCTGCACCGGATGGGCTACCGCTGGACGGGTACGCGCTTCGCGCCGGAGGCCGCGGCTGCGCGCAAGACGGAAAAGAAGCTCCAGACGGCGGCCTGAGCCGGCCGGGCGGAAGGGCTCGTCGGAGGAGGGGTGGAGCGGCGCGGTCCCCGAGGCCACGGCGGCGCCGGCCCCCGCCCCGGGAGGCGGTGTGGCCCCCCGGCCGCGGGGTGGGGCCAGTCGCCCGGCAATACCGGCCGCTGGCCCGGTAAGTGCCTGGCAATACGGGCCACGGGCCCGGCAGGTGACCGGCAATACGGAGCACGAGCCCGGCAAGGGGGCGGCCGCACGGTCGTGCGCGCCCGCGCCGTCGCACCCGGCAACGCCTTCGGGCCGGGGCGGCCAGGTCGGCGACCCTGGGCGGGAGCGGGCCGGTCGCCCCGTCCCGGCGCGCCGCCCCGCTCAGCCGCTCAGCGCAGCTCGACCTGGTCCACGAGCAGCTCGAAGCGGCCGGGGGCGGGGCCGCCGACGATGGCGATGGCCGTCACATCCGAGCCGTCGGCGCCGCCGAACGCCGACCAGGGGAACGTGTGCTCCTGCCACTCCGGCCCGGCCGTGAAGCTCGCGGACGCGGGTACCTGGCCGCCTCGCCGGGTGAACAGGAGCACGCGGTAGGTCCCCCCATCCCCTCGGGCGTGGAAGGCCAGGCCCTCGGCCGCCGAGAGGTCCGCCGGCGTCATGGGCGGCGAGGCCGGGAAGAACAGGGCGCCCGCCCAGGCGAACGGCGATCCCGACGCGATCTCGCCCGTGATGCGGAGCGCCCGGGCCGTGCCCGCCGCCCCGCCCTCCACCACCTCGAGCCGCGCCGTGGACCTGCCGCCCATCATCGCGTCCGTCGTCTCCACCCAGCGCGTGCCGAACACGGTGCCGAGGCCGCCGTCGTCGAAGCCGCTGACCAGCGCGCGTCCGGCCCGAGGTAGGGCGCCACGCGGGCGTCCGAGACCAGCCCCGCGCCGCTCGGAACGCCCGCCACGGCCTCGAGCACCGTCAGCGTCGGGACGACGAACGTGCCGCGCGCCGCGAGCTCACGCACGAACGCGTCGTCCGGAACGCTGTCCACCCAGAGGTGCACCAGCCCGTCCGCGCCGGCCCGCACCGCCGCGCGCGCATCCGCGAGCCGCCCCACGTGCACCACCGCCAGCGTCCCGCGCGCGTGCGCCGCCTCGATCGCCGCGCGCAGCACCGCCTCGGAGATCGTCGGGAACGAGACGCCGTAGGCCGAGCCGTCGTCGACGATGATCTTGATCCAGTCCGCCCCCTCCGCGATCCGCGCGTCCACGAACGCCTGCGCCGACTCGGGCGCGGTGAGCGTGGGGATCGGCAGGCCGAACTGCGTGCCGTGCCCGCCCGGCGCCGTCACGACCGAGCCGGCGGAGAAGATGTCCGCCCTGCCGGGCGCGCCGGTTCTGGCCTGCTCCGCGCGCCAGGCGGCCGCGAGCTGCCGCGCCGTGAACATGTCGAGCTGGGTGCCCACGCCGAACACCAGCGCCGCCTCGAGCGGCTCGGCCGCGAAGGCGTGCGAGTGCGCGTCGAGGAACGCAGGGAGCAGCGTGCGACCCGCGCCGTCGATCACCTCGGCGCCCTCCGGGACCGCCACGTCGGCGCCGATGGCGGCGATCCGGTCCCCACGCACGACGACCGTCGCGCGCTCCTGCACGCGCTCGCCGTCGAACACGCGCACGTCGCGGACGGCGAAGACCGGGGCCTGCGCGGGCCGGCGCGGCGACGGGGCCGCCAGCACCACGAGCAGACCGGCGGCGACCGCGCCGTAGAACCAATCACACGCCCTGCGCTCCATCCCCCTCCTCCTCATAGAGGAAGACATCCTCGATCCGCAGCCCGAAGAGCCGCGCGATCTTGAACGCCAGCGGTAGGCTCGGGTCGTAGCGCCCGTTCTCCAGCGCGTTCACCGTCTGCCGCGAGACGCCGAGCCGCTCCGCCAGATCGAGCTGCGACCAGTTCCGCTCGGCCCGCAGCACCCGCAGCCGGTTCTTCATCGGTGTTGCGACGCCTGTGGGTCCGGGCGCTCGGCCCACGCTCCGCAGCGCGAAGGCCTGCTCCCGCCGTTCATCGGTACCGCAGCCTCGCCACCACGAGCCCCACGAACCACAGCGTCGCCATCACCACCCACACCCACCACACGGTCAGCCGCGGGAAGCCCGCGACCTCCAGAAACCCGTACGCGATGACGAGGAGCGCGGTGCCGCCGAACGCGAGCGCCAGCGCCTCGACCTGGATGCGCCGATACAGCTCGTCCATGCAGCGGAACAGGCGGACCCACGCCCACAGCGCCGCCACGATCGGGACCACGGGTGCCAACGCCACCGGCACACGCCAGCCCGAGCCGGGGTGTGCGCGGAGCCAGAACGAGCTGGCGAAGACCGCCAGCGTGTACGCCGCCATCGCGGCGAGGAACTCGGCCAGGTAGCGCCGCTTCGCGGTGCGGTATGCTCTCGTTTCGGTCATGGCCGTCATCGGCGTTCCGTCGTCCCCGTGCGCTGGATCGCGACGCCGCGCGGACACCGCTCTCGGCAGCCACTGCACCTGCTGCCGGGTCGCGGATCCGACGGCTCGCCCCGAGACCGCGCGCCCGCGCCCGGCCTCGACCGCCGCCGTCGTCGGCACCACGGATCCGGACACGGTGCCGCCGTCGAATGTAAAGCGTACTTTACTCTATGTCAAGCACGTTTGTCACGCCGAGGATGCCGCAGCGCCGGCCTCTCCTGCCGACGAGGGCCAGGGGCAGGCTGGAACACCGACGAGAGGAGCGTCAGCCGGCCATGCCGTGTGCCGGCCTCCCTCGCGGTGCCCCTGCCGGGCGACGTCACCCGGAGGCGCCACGCTCCGGGACGCTGCGCCGCCTCCGTCATGGGCGCGGGATGCGGTTCGCCACTCGTCCGGCCCGCTCCCCGCAGCGGCCCGCCCGTCCCGTCTACGCGCCCGCCGCCCGATACAGCAGGTACATCCCCACCACGTAGATCGCCACGAGCAGGAGCGCGAACGTCTCGACAGGCGCGCCGGGGACCTTCGTGCGGTAGACCGTGGCGCCGAGCGCCACGGCCATCATCACGATGACCACCAACGCCGTCACCACGTGCACGCTGCTCACCGCTGCCAGCAGCGGTACGTCGCCGGCGACGAGGTCCAGCGGCGCGAAGATCACCATGTTGAACGCGTTGCTGCCGAACAGGTTACCGACGGCGAGGTCGAGCGCGCCGATGCGGACCGCGGCGATGGATGTGACCAGCTCCGGCAGCGACGTCGTGATGCCCACCAGCAGCGTGCCGATGAAGCTCGTGGCAATGCCCGTGAGCTCCGCGATCCGCGCCGCGGAAGACGCGAAGATGGGCGCCGCGATGAGGATCACGCCCGTGGCCACGAGGAACCGCACGAGCGCCCAACCCAGCGACGGCAGCCGCTTCCCCGCGGTGAGCGGCGCACCCATCTCCACCGTGGTGCCCGCCTCCTGGACCAGCGCGCTGTGCAGGAACAGCAGCCGCGTGCCCATCAAGTAGGCCGCCAGCAGCACCAATGAGCCCACGCCGAGGCCGAGAACCGCGGCCCGCGGGGCGAGCAGGATGGCGATCGCGGCCATGCCGGTCATCACGATGGCGAGCGCCGCGGACAGCGTGTGGTCCAGCGCGGCGCGGCGGAACAGCTGCGCGCCCGGCCGCAACGCGATGGCTGCCAGGATGAGCATGTTCGCCATCCCGCTGCCGAACAGGTCGCCGGCGGCCAGGTCGACGGCGTTGATGCGAACCGCCGAGATGTCCGTCATCAGCTCCGGCAACGACGTCGCCGCCGCGAGGAAGATGGAGCCCACCCAGACGCGGCCGAGGTTCGTCCGCGCCGCGATCACGTCGCTGCTGCGGGCCAGCGCCACGCCCGCCGCCACCACCGCCGCCGCGCTCGCCGCCAGCGCGGCCACTGTGCTCAGGATCGGATCCATCGCTGTCGCATCACTACGGAATCGTCGCACCACACCGGCGCGGGGGATCGACCGCGCCGCCGAGGGCCGACACAAACATAACCGGCGAGCGCCCGCCACGCTCGCCGGGCAGCCTCGAAACCGGAGTGTGCGCCGTCCCGACGCGCGCCGAACCGCATCCGCCGGTGCGATCACCCCTGCGAGGGCGCGGTCCACCCCGCTGTCCACCGGTACGCGTCCCGAATCCCGCCCCCGACCCCGCGCCCCTTGACCCTGACGTTGCGTCAGGGTTTACCGTTGCCACCGGCTCGGGCGGATCGCGGAGCGGCTGCGCGCGGCGGAGGAGGTCTCCGCCGACGAACGGATCCGATCGATCGATGAGATGACCATGTTCGAGAAATACTACACGCCCGAGCAGCGCGCGCAGCTCGCGAAGCGGGCCGAGGCGCTGGGCGAAGAGCGCATCCGCGAAGTGGAAGCAGAGTGGCCGCGGCTGATGGAGGCAGTGCGCGCGGAGATGGAGAAGGGCACCGACCCGTCGGCCCCGCGCGTCCAGGCGCTGGCGCGGCGGTGGGAGGCGCTGGTCGAGGAGTTCACCGGCAGCGACCCGGGCATCGAGGCGTCGCTGAGGCGGATGTACGAGCAGGAGACCACCGTGCACGGGATCAACACGGCGTCCGTCCGCGCGATGGGCGAGTACATCGAGCGCGCGCTGGTGGCTGACCGGGAAGAGAAGTAGCGATAGCTTGTCGCGCGCCCATGGTCGGCCACGCCTGGCCACCGTGCGCGAGCGAAAGAGCCCGCGCCACGTTACGCGGCCACGCCTGGAACCGAGCCGGCCGGCGACGACCCCGGCCGGCTCGCCTCGTCTCTCCTCTCGCCGTGCCCGGATCGCCGTGGTCGGAACGGCGCGCCGGACGGGTCGCCGCCCCTTTGCCGTTGGCGGGGATCGTCTGGACTGCGTACGAGGGATTCTGTGCGAGAGACCAGAGCGGGAGATCGGCGGGATACGAGCATACGGCACGGCGGCGGCGTACCCGTGGCTCGCGGCTGTTCCGTCACGACCGGGAGGCGTCCCGACTCAAGGTTGGACCGGGACGCCTCCCCATGCGTCCGCAGCGCATCACTCTGCGCGGTGGCGACGCCGCCGCACGCTCGGCGGCGCGAACGGGTTGGTGCACAGCACGCCCGGGGTCTGTCGTCGGGCCCGCGTGATGCGGGCGCTCGTCGAGTGGGAACGCGGAGAGGTGCACCGGCGCGCCGTCCGCTTCCAGCTCCGCGCCGATCACTCCGCCGGTGAGCACGCGGTACGTGCCGCGACCAACGGTGGGCGCCTGTACGCGCTGCGCGGCGCGCACGGCCTCGGAGACGTCGTCGAGCGCGCCCGTGGGCGCGTAGGCGCCCAGCGCGTCGCGGATCTCCGCGATCTCCTCCCACACCGCCGGCTGCGCGTGCGCAAGCGACGACGCGGGCGCGACGAGCCCCGCCGCCGCGTACTCCGCCTCGATGGCGCGGGCCTTCCTGCGCACCTTGCTGGGCGAGTGCTGCGGCGCGTGCCGCATCGCGTCGCTGTCGAAGCGCCACCGCCCCTGCTCGATGCACGAGACCGGGATGCGCGTCTCGCTGCGCGCCGGCAGCAGGATGCTCCGGTTGGTCGTGCGGTTCTGCCGCGCGCCCACGAGCTGCTCGCCGTCCAGCACCAGCACGTCCACATCGCCCGTGTTCGACGCGAGCAGCGCGGGCACCGAGCCCTCGTCCACCTCGGTGATGCGGACGGTCCCAGCCGCCAGCGCGTCTACGAGCAGCGCGTACGGCAGCTCCGGCTCGCCCACGGCGATGAGCGGGAAGATGGTCAGCGCATCGTGCCGCTGCGGAGCGGCGAGCGTGAGGTCCAGCATGGGCGCAGTTCCTTCGTTCGGCGGTCGGTTCCGACGGCTGGGGCACGGTAACGGGCGGGTCTGACAGCGATGTTCATCCGCAGCAGGGCGGTGCACTCCGCCTCCAGGACCCCGGTGTCCCACAGCCGGACAGCAGCCCGACGGTGGGCACCGCCGCAGGAAAACGCGAACTCGCGATCACACAACGAGCTACGCCCCTGGCCGATGCCCGGCACGCGCGCTGCACCTTGCAACGCCCGACCGGTGCCGTGCACCCTCCCGTACACGCCGGGTCGGAGGAACGGAATCCATGGACCGCCTGCTCCAGGACCTGCGGCACGCCGCGCGCGCGTTGCGCAACGCGCCCGGCTTCACGATCCTCGCCGTCATCGCGCTGGCGATCGGCGTCGGCGCGAACTCGGCGATCTTCAGCCTCGTCAACGCTGTTCTGCTGCGTCCACTCCCGGTCGAAGGGCTGGACCGGCTGCACGTCGTGCGGGTGGACGTCCCGCTACTCGACCTCTACGGCGCGCCGCTCGCGCCGCCGGAAGTGCTGGAGCTGGCCGAGCGCGAGGACGCGTTCGAGGCGGTCACCGGGTACCTCGTCGGCGACCGTACCCTCACGGGCCACGGAGAGCCGCAACGCGTCGGCGTCGCGATGACGCTCGGCGACTTCGCGGGCGTGTTCCGACTGCGGCCACGGCTCGGCCGCTTCTACCGGCCCGAGCAGTCGCTCGACGGCACGCACCGCGTCGCCGTGGTGAGCCACGGGCTCTGGCAGCAGCTCTCCGGCGGCGACCCGGGCTTCGTCGGCCGCACGCTGGAGCTGAACGGCGAGTCGTACGAGGTGGTGGGCGTGATGCCGCCAGCGATGCGCTTCCCGCGCGGCGTCCAGGTCTGGGTGCCCTTCGCGCTGCCGCAGGAGGAGCGATTCAACCGCAACCGGTGGGTCATGACGGCGGTCGTGCGGACGCGGCCCGGCGTCGGCGAAGCGCAGCTCGCGGCGCACCTCGCCGCCGAGGCCCGCCGCTGGAACGACGAGTACCACGGCGGCGGCGACGTCAAGGTGCTGCGGTCGACGCCGTTCGTCCAGGACCTCGCCGGCCCGCTGCGCACCGTGCTGCTCGTGCTGCTGGGCGCCGTCGGCTTCGTCCTGCTCCTCGCCGCGGCCAACGTGGCGAGCCTCCAGCTCGTGCGCGCCGTGGCGCGGTCGAAGGAGCTGGCCGTGCGCGCCGCGCTGGGCGCCGGCCGGGGCCGCCTGGCGCGCCAGCTCCTCGCCGAGAGCGCCTTGCTCGCGCTGCTCGGCGGCATGGCGGGGCTCTGGCTCGGCTCGCTCGCGCTCGCCGTCGTCGCGCGATGGCAGCCCGCACAGCAGATGAACCTGACGGACGTCCCGCTCGACGGCGCCGTCCTCGCCTTCACCGCGTTCACCGCTCTGCTCGCCGCCCTCGCCTCAGGCCTCGTCCCCGCGCTGCGTGCCGCGCGCGTGGATCCGCAGAGGGCGCTGCGCGAGTCCGGGCACAGCGCGTCCGCCGGCCGCAGCCGCCACCGGCTCCTCCGCGCCGGCAGCGTGCTCCAGGTCGCCCTCGCGCTGGTGCTGCTGCTCGGCTCCGGGCTCATGGTCCGCACGCTCTCACGACTGCTCGCTGCGGACCCGGGCTTCGACCCGCGCAACGTCCACACGGCGCAGGTCTCGATCCCGAGTTCGGTGTACGACTCGCCCGAGCGCCGCCTCGCGTTCTTCGATGCGTTGCTCGAGCGCGCCCGCGCGCTGCCCGGCGTCGAGCACGCCGCGCTCATCCAGGCGCTGCCGTTCAGCGGTATGAACGACAGCAGCCCGTTCGCGATCATTGGCCGGCCCACGCAGGAGGGTGATCCGGCGCGCCACGCCGAGGCCCGCGTCGTCAGTGCCGACTACTTCCGCACGATGGGCATCCCGGTCCTCGCCGGACGTGTGTTCGACGACACCGAGCGGCCCGGCACGCCGCGGGTGGTCGTCATCGACCGCACGTTCGCCGAGCAGTACTTCCCGGGCGAGGACCCGATCGGCAAGCAGATCGCTTCGGGCTGGACCAGCATGGAGCCGGCGACCATCATCGGCGTCGTCGGGAGCGTGGACCACGACGAGGTCGCGGATGCGCCCAAGGCGGTCGCCTACTACCCGTTCCGCCACGCGGCCCACTACACGACGTACGCCCTCGCGCTGCGCAGCGCGCAGTCCATCGGCGGCATCACCAACCCCCTGCGCGCGATCCTCGCCGAGCTCGACCCGAACGTCCCGCTGTACGACGTGCAGACGATGGAAGGCCGCATCGAGCGCTCGCTCGGCCCCCGCCGCCTCGCCATGCTCGCGCTCGCCGGCTTCGCCGCGCTCGCGGTCGTCCTCGCCGCCCTCGGCATCTACGGCGTCATGCGCTACACCACGGGGCAGCGCACGCACGAGATCGGCATCCGCATCGCCATCGGCGCGCAGCGCGGCGACGTGGTGCGGCTCGTGCTGCGGCAAGGCATGACCATCGTCGCGGCGGGCCTCGGCATTGGCCTCGCTGCGGCCCTCGTGCTGACCCGGACGATGCGCGCCGTGCTGTTCGGCGTCGGCCCGCACGACCCGCTCACGTTCATCGTCGCGACCGCGCTGCTCGCCGGCGTGGCGCTGATCGCCATCTGGCTGCCGGCGCGCCGCGCCACGCGCGTGGACCCGATCACCGCGCTGCGGGTGGAGTAGGCGCGTCCGGCGCGCTCCAGCGCGCCGCGCGGAGCGCCATCGAGCCCGCGGATCGCCGACGAACCGCGCTCGCCGGCGATCACGACACCGGCGATTCCGACACCGGTGCACGCACAGCCCAGCCTGCGGCCGCGAACGCGTGCGGCTCGGGCGGTTGCCGTGCGTCCGCCTTGACAGCCCGCTCTCGCCCCGCCTAGTCTGCGCCCTCCTCGAAGCAGGAGCCCGGCCCATGAACCACACGATTCCCGCACCCGCCGCACGTCGGGCGATCGCGCTCCTCTCCGCCGCCGCCCTCGCGCTCGCCGGCTGCAGCACCAGCACCGCCGTGCAGACGCCGGCCCCAACCCTCGCGCCGGACGTGGAGAAGCGCGTCGTGGCGAGAAACGGCGTGGTCAGCGCAGCGCACCCGCTGGCCGCGGAGGCGGGCGTCGAGATGCTGCGCCGCGGCGGCAACGCCGTGGATGCCGCGGTCGCGACGGCGTTCGCCATCGGCGTCGTCGAGCCGATGATGTCCGGCATCGGCGGCGGTGGCGGGATGCTGATCTGGCTGCAGGAGGAAGGGCGCGCGGAGTACGTGGACTTCTACTCCGCCGCGCGTGCGACCGCGTGGCGCGGCCCGCTGCCGGATACGGGCGCTGCGAGTCTCCGCGAGGTGGGCGTGCCCGGCGCCGTCGCGGGGCTGCTCGAGGCCCACGAGCGCTTCGGCCGCCTGTCACGCCAGGAGGTGATGGCCCCCGCCATCCGCCTCGCCGAGGAAGGCTTCCCCGTCTACATCGTGCTCGCGGACGCGATCCGCGCCAACCGCCGCAAGCTCGAGCGGTTCCCGGGAGCCGCGCGGCGCTTCCTGCCCAACGGCCAGCCGCCGGCCGTGGGCACGATCTTCAAGCAGCCCGAGCTGGCCGCCACGCTGCGGGAGATCGCGGAGCACGGGAAGGCCGGCTTCTACGAGGGCGATGTGGCGCGCAGCGTCGTCGCCGTGATGAACGCCGGCGGCAACCCCACCACGCTCGCGGACTTCGCCGCGTACGCGCCGCGCTGGAACAAGCGCCCCGTGTGCGGCACGTACCGCGGCCGCGTGGTGCTCTCCGCGCCGCCGCCCCAGACGGGCATGCAGATCGTGCACGCGCTCAACCTGCTCGAGCCCCACGACCTCGCCCGGCTGGGGCTGCCGACGCAGTCGGTCGAAGCGTTCGACGTGCTCGCCTCCGCGCTGCGCGTCGCGCTCGCGGACCACAGTCGGTACAACGGCGATCCGAACTGGACGCCCGTGCCGGCCGCGGGCATGACGTCGAAGGAGTTCGCGCGCACGCGCGCGGAGCTGGTGGGGACGCGGCGCGTGCCGGAGCGCATCACGCCGGGCGATGCCGCGGCCCACGACCGCTCCCGGCCGCCCGCGAGCTGCGCGGCGCTGGATCCGTACGGGCCCGCGCCGGAGGTCCGCACGGAGGAGGACGAGGATGCGGGTCAGGGGGCGGGGGCTGCGGCGGGCTTCGCTTTGGTGTCGGGTGCCGACGTGGGGCCGGGCATGTCCGGCAGCGCTGCGGCGGGCGACGCGGCGGTGGAGCGGATGACGACCGGGAACGTTCCGTCGCGCGGTGTCGGCGCCGGCCGCCCCGCGTATGCGGAAGCGTTCGTCGCCCACGGGATCCCCGAGGGGGAGACCACGCACCTCTCGGTCGTGGACCGGGAGGGGAACGCCGTCGCCCTCACCACCACGCTGAGCCCGTACTTCGGCTCGGGCGCGTGGGTCGAGGGGTTCTTCCTGAACAGCTCCGCGGTGGACTTCTCGCGGGCGGACCCGAACGCGCCCGCGCGCAGCGACTGGCGGGTCCGGAGCTCGACGATCTCGCCCACCATTGTGCTCGAGGATGGGCGCGTCCGCGTGGTGATCGGCGCGCCCGGCGGCAGCCGCATCCCCGGCTCCGTGATCCAGGGGCTGGTCTACATGCTCGACTACGGCATGGACCCGCTCGAGGCCGTGCGGATGCCCCGCATCTTCCCCTCGGCCAACAGCCGGCACGTGGAGGTCGAGCTCGGCTACCCGGGCGACGTGCTGGCGCGAGCCCGCGCGCTCGGGTGGGAGCCGGGGCTGCCGGGCGACGGGTACGCGCGGCTGTACGTGGTGGCTCGGGTGGGGGACGTGTGGGTCGGCGCGGCCGACCCGAGGCATGACGGAGGGGCCAGGGGGTACTGACGTCCGGTCCCGGCCCCGCCCAGGCCGGGGCGGCGGGCGTCCTACCGCCCGGGAGGCCGCCCTTGCGCCCGCGCGGGTCACCGCCGGGCGCGCCGGTATGACAGTCAGGTTAGTCGAGCCCGGTCGCCGCGAAAAGCCCGGCGACCGAGAGGCGGAAGCCGGGGAGCACGTCGCCGCCCAGGAGGACGTCGCGCTCGCTCCCGGGCGGGGCAACGTCGGCGCCGCCACCGTACACCCGCGCCGTTGTACCCGGTGCGTAGACCGTGACCGTCCGCACGCGCGGGTCCACCACCCACACCAGCCGCGCGCCCGCCATCAGGTAGTCGTCCACCCGCTCGTGCAGCCCGCGGCGCGCCTTCGCGGGCGAGGCCACCTCCACCGCCAGGTCCGGCGCGCCGGGCCAGAAGCCACGGGGTACGCCGTGCGCCCGGATGCGCTCCGCCGCGACGAACGCGACATCCGGCCCGCGCACCGTCGGCGGGTCGTCGAACAGGAGGAACCCCGTCCGCCCCACCACGCGCCCGAGCCCGCAGCGGTGCACGAACTCGCGGAGGCGGGAGTGCAGCTCGTCCGCCAGCGCGCCGTGCTCGAAGCCCGGCAGCGGCTCACGCACCACGCGACCGCGCACCAGCTCCATCCAGCAGTCCTCGGCGGGCAGCCGCGCGAACTCGTCGATGCTCAGGACGTGGTCGTCCGGCGGGGTCGTGCGATAGGGCATTCAGCGGCCTCGGCGATCGGACGTCGACGGCTGGCGGGAAGATGGAAGGGCGCGGGCTCGGGAACCATAGCGGGATCGGCCATGCAGTTGGGAAGAACGGACGGGACCGGTACACCGGGTCGAAACGAAGTGCGGCGGGCCGCGGTTCGGTTCCCGCAAGCCCGCCGCAGCGCAGCGCGGGGCCGCGCGCGCCGTGCGCCCGGTCACGAAGCGCGCGGCGCGGGCGATGGGGTCCTCGCGTCGCAGTCGCAGGCGGCGCAGGAGGCCGGCAGGGGCGCCGCCAACGGGCTGGTGGCCTCTGCGCACTCCGCCTCCGGGCCGGCCGGCGCGGCCGACTCCGAAGCCGCCACGGTGTCCGCCTCGTCGAGAACGATCCGCTCGATGATGTCGGTCGTCGTGGGCGTCGCCGCCTCGTGCCTCGCGGTGGTCCGGAGCGCTTCCGCGAGCGACACGACGGCGATCGCCAGGGCGAGGAGGAGCACCTTGCCCCTGTAGAGGCGCGGCGACGCGCGCAACGTGATCGTGCCGTGTGCTGCGGAAACCATGGTCCCTCCTCCTGGTCCAAACCGCCCTGACCACCCTGCGGGGGCCGAGCCGGTCGCGGCCCTCCGCGGATCCGCGGCCCGCCGCTCGGCCGGCAGCCGCCGGAAACCGGCGCGTGGCCGTCGTCGACAGGCATTACGCGGATCGTGCTCTCATGGTTTCGGATGCGTGGAGGGGTGGGGAGGGTTGCAGGGGGGAGCAAGAGCAGTGTGGCGGGGGAGGGGCTCCGCGACGACGGCCGGTCTTATTGGCGCGCGGCAGATGTCGTGACGCCGTCGGGCCGTCAGCATCGCCGAGCGCCGTCACCTCCTAAGCACGAACCTGAGCCAGTCCAGCCGCCGGGGGTGCCGGCCCACCGACGATCTCGCCGCGCTTCAGTTAGAGGCCTGGCAAAGGCGCCTGTGACGTTGGCCACGACCGCCGCGGCGTCGGCACCCCGACGTTGAGCGTCGGTGCCGTGGCCGGCCCGCCATCGCTCCGCTGTCAGAGGGGTCCACTAACCTCCGTGCGCCCGCCGATCCGCCGCGACATGCAGGCGGACCCGTCAACTGGAAACGCTTCGCGGAGGCGACGATGCGGACGCTTGCGGCAGCACTGATCTTGGCCCTCGCTCTCGCCGCATGCGGCGACAGCTCGACCGAACCCAAAACGCCCTCGGCATCCGGCACGTGGACCGGTGTCGTTACCGGCGGCACGATCACGCTCACGTTGGCAGAGCAAGCCGGTGGGACGATCACAGGCGCGGGGAGCATCCAGGGCACCGCCGGTGCAGCGTCCGTCACGGTAACGGGCACGCACGTGCACCCGTCCATCTCCCTCACGTTGAGGTCCACCGGCTTCGAGGATGCGAACTATACTGGTCAGTTCGTGAACAGGAACACGATCTCCGGGCACCTCAACGGATCTGGCTTCAACAACGTGACCCTGACACTGACGCGGCAGTAGGGCTGCAGGCGGTGGGGGCGGCTATCTCGCAGTCTCCGATCGAGGATGGGTCGGCGCTCTGGCCTCGGCAACGGTGTCCGATCGTCGCCCCTGGCGCGTCCGGGTTCCCGCCCGCCGCGGCAAATGTCCACGGTGCCAGCACACGGCGACGGAACCTCCTAGCCGGAGACGGCGTCTGCCGGCCCCTGCCCATTATTCCCTTGCCGCGCCTGACTCAGACTGTTATCCTTTTCTTGACGTTTCCCGCCCCTAGGGGCCGCCCGGCCTCGCTGTCACTGGGGCCAGATACGTTTCCGCGATACAACGCCCCTGCGCGTTCCCGGAGCCGATTCCGGTCCTCGTTCCGTACACGAGCGGTGCGATGACGTCGTCGCAGACCCTCTACCTCTTCAAGGCGGCCCGCCGGCCGCTCTACCGCAAGGAGAATCTCCAGCTCCTGGCGGCGGAACGAGGCAGCGTGGTGGACGTCTGGTACAACCGCGCATGGGTCGCGCCCGAGCTGTGGGGCGAGGGCCGGGTCACACCTGGCACGCGCGTCGTCTTCGTGTTCGCCGACCGGCCGTACACGCTGTTCGTGCCCGTGCGTCAGGGCGAGGTGCTCGAGGCGGGCACGGACGAGCTGGGCCTGCGCTTGCGCATCGTCGCCGGCAACTGGGTCGGCGTGCGGGACAACGACCTCGCCGCGTTCACGCGCGCGGTGAAGGAGGCCGATCCCGGCGGCGTGCCCGGCGCGCGCTTCGTCGCCCTCAAACGCGACGACATAGAGTTCACCGCGTACTACGACGCGCGCGAGGAGCAGGGCTGGAAGAGCGTCGTCGAGAACATCCTCGAGGCATCGAAGCTCGCGCAGGACGATCCGTACCGCCGCAGCGTGTTCTTCCGCCCGGTCGGCCTGCGCGTGGGTGAAGATTTGCACGTCGCGCGGCGCGTGCCGCTGGAGCCCGGCGCGCGCGCAGCGCTCGTGCTCGACTTCCACAACCCGCATCTGGCGGAAGACGACGTCGCCAACCTCGAGCTGCGCGTCCTCGCGCCAGAGGACGCCGTGCGCGTCGAGCCGCCGGCGCGCTTCCCGTTGACCGGCGAGCTCGAAGTGCCGCTGGAGGTGCTGGGCGGCGAGCCAGCACTGACGGTGCAGGTCGGGCCCACGCCCGCGGAGCACACGGCGGTAACGATGCGGTTCGCCGTGACGGCGGGGCCGAACGGGCGTGGCGGCAGCGCTTTGCTGGTGCGAGAAGCCGCCGCGTCCTATTCGCCTGTGAAGTCCGACGACGCTGCCGTCGCGTCACGCGCCGACATCCTCCGGCTCTACGACGTCGTCCAGCGCAACGCGCACATGGATCCGGCCGACGCGCTGGACGTGCTGGACGCATTCGAGCGCCTCCTGCCACGCGAACAGCGGCTCGCGGAGAGACGGGCGCTCCTGCTGGCGGAGCTGGGCGAGGCGGAGCGCGCGTGGCACGTCCTGCGCGCGCTGGACCCGGAGTTGCTGGGCGACGACGCGCGCCTCCTGCTCTTCCGGCTGCACGCCGCGCGCGACGGCGGCGCCGGGCTCGCGGCGCACGTGCTCTCGCTCGACCTCCTGTCCGAGAGCAGGTTCCAGCACTTCGTCGAAGCGCTGGAGGAGTTGCCTCCGCAAACGCTGGCCGGGCTGGTGCCGGACCTGGTCCGCACGTTGCCCGCCGAGCAGCTCCGCGACGTGATCGAACGCGCGGGCAGACGCCTCGAGTCGCCTGACGCACTCGCCGAGACTGCACTCAACCTCTACCTCGCCACCGATGATGCCGCGTGGGCGTACGCGTTCCTCGATGAGCGCCGCCACGCGCTGCGGCTCGCCGATCGCGCTGTGATCGAGGCGCTGCTGGAGCTCGCCGCGGCCGGTGGCCGTGCGGATGGTGACGACAACCTCGCCGACGAGGCGGCGCGCGTCATTGGCAATCTGATCGAGCTGGACCGCGTCGAGGAGGCGCGCGCGAAGCTTACGCGCGCGTGCCGCGCGCTCCGGCGCGGCGAGCGCGAGCGACTGTACCACCGGGTCGCGGACCGGCTGATCCGCAAGCGCCAGCACGAGGCCGCGGCCGAAGCGCTCGTCGAGCTCTCGCGCGAGGCATTGCGCACCGGCGACCTGTCGGAGGCGAGCGAGGCGGTGGAGCGTGCGGTCGGCGTGTGGACGGACGGTGCGCTGAGCGGGTCTGGAGAGCCGACCGGCGCGAGAGCGCAGGCCGAGGACGGACGCCGCGAAGCGGGGAGCCCGGCTCGATCCGACCGTGCGGTGACGGCCCGTCGCGGCCCGGTCGCTGTTGGTGCCGCCGGGAACGGCGTGGGGGGGCTCCCCGCCTGGCTCGCGGACGCCGTCGAGGCCGTGCGGCTCGCCTGGGAGCAGTGCGAACCGCTCGTGGAGTGGCGCAAGGACGAAGAGGAGCGCCGGAAAGAAGTGCTGCGCGCCCAGTACGCAGGCAAACGGATCCTGATCGCCGGAGGGCTGCGGCGCCAGGAGTGGGTCGACCGCTTGCGCCAGCTGACGGGCGCGGAGGTCGACTGGGCCGAGCGCTACCGCGACGAAGGCGACGACCTCGGCCGTTTCGCGGAGCGGATCCGGGCGGGGACCTACGCCTGTGTGGTCTACCTGCTCCAGAAGTCCGGGCACGAGGTGCAGGACCGACTGAAGCGGGTTTGCGAGGAGGCGGGCGTGCCGTTCCGCCCGGCGACGTCGGCGGGGTGGCGGGGGGTGGTGGAGGGGGTTGCGAGCGTCGCCCCCTACGAAGGATCCGGAACTTCTTGACAGTCGGAACGTCCGATCGTTGATCCGCCTCGAAGACCTCCAACCGAACGCAAGCGTTCGCGGCATTCTGCCGGATGCCGCGGTAACCGTCATCGCCGTCCAGTGGTTCGGGAACCAGGCGGTGGAGCTCACCTACAAAGGCCCCGACGGCCGTACGGGCAACCAGCTCCTGTACCGCCACGACGAACCGCGTCTGGAGCTCGTCGAGGCCGGGAGACCGTGGAGCTTTGACGGCGACGGCGCACTCTTCCGGCTCGTCAGTGAGGCGCACCGCATCCGGCTCGCGCACCTCTTCGATCCCATCCTGGCGGTTCACACCTCGCTCATCGAGCCGTTGCCGCACCAGATCACGGCGGTCTACGAGGCAATGCTCCCCCGCCAGCCCCTCCGCTTCCTCCTGGCCGATGACCCCGGCGCCGGCAAGACGATCATGGCCGGGCTGCTGATCCGGGAGCTCATCGCTCGCGGCGACCTGCAGCGGTGCCTCGTCGTCTGCCCGGGGAGCCTGGTCGAGCAGTGGCAGGACGAACTCTACCGTCGTTTCAACCTTCCGTTCGAGATCCTGACGAACGACAAGCTCGAAGCGGCCCGAACTGGGAATTGGTTCCTCGAGCACAACCTCGTCATCGCGCGGCTGGACAAGCTCGCGCGCGACGAGAGCGTGCAGGAGAAGCTGAAGGCACCCGACGCGCGCTGGGACCTCATCGTCGTCGATGAGGCGCACAAGATGTCGGCCACCTACTTCGGCGGGGAGATCAAGTATACGAAACGGTACCAGCTCGGCCGGCTCCTCGGCTCCATCACGCGCCACTTCCTCCTCATGACCGCCACACCACACAACGGCAAGGAGGAGGACTTCCAGCTCTTCATGGCGCTCCTCGACGCCGATCGCTTCGAGGGCCGCTTCCGCGACGGCGTCCATACCGTCGAGGTCTCCGACCTCATGCGGCGGATGGTCAAGGAGAAGCTGGTCCGGTTCGACGGCCGGCCGCTCTTCCCCGAGCGGATCGCCTACACCGTACCCTACAAGCTCTCGCCCGTCGAGGCGAAGCTGTACAAGGAGGTCACGGAGTACGTCCGCGAGCAGTTCAACCGCGCGGAAGCGCTCCAGAACGACAGGCGCGCCGGCACCGTCGGCTTCGCGCTCACCATCCTCCAGCGCCGCCTCGCCTCCTCGCCCGAGGCGATCTACCAGTCGCTGCGGCGACGTCGCGAGCGGCTGGAATCGCGCCTCCGCGAGCTCGAGTTGCTCCAGCGTGGGAGAGTCGAGGCTGCGCTCGTCGCCTCGATCCCCGCGCTCACCGACGAGGATGTCGAGGACCTCGAGGAAGCGCCCGACGACGAGCTCGAGGCCGCCGAGGAGGAGATCCTCGACCAGGCGACCGCGGCGCGCACGATCGACGAGCTCAAAGCCGAGATCGAGATCCTCAGGGGCCTCGAAGTCCTCGCCCAGGACGTCCGCCGCAGCGGCGAAGACCGGAAGTGGAAGGAGCTGGCCTCGCTCCTCACCGAGATCTTCACGCCTGCCGCGATCGCGGACCGCGTCGCCGAGCCGAGGCCGCGCTACGGCACCGCGGGCGTCGAGGCGCCCAGGCCGTCGCCGCGGCAGAAGCTCGTGATCTTCACCGAGCACCGCGACACGCTGAACTACCTCCAGCAGCGGATCACGACCCTGCTCGGGCAGCCGGAGGCCGTCGTCGTCATCCATGGCGGGCTGGGGCGCGAGGAGCGGATGAAGGCCCAGGAGGCGTTCCGCCACGACCCCGAGGTGAAGGTCCTGATCGCGACCGACGCCGCGGGCGAGGGGATCAACCTCCAGCGCGCGCACCTGATGGTGAACTACGACCTCCCCTGGAACCCGAACCGGATCGAGCAGCGCTTCGGGCGTATCCACCGCATCGGCCAGACGGAGGTCTGCCACCTCTGGAACCTCGTCGCCGAAGAGACGCGGGAAGGCGATGTCTACCGTCGCCTCCTCGAGAAGCTCGAGGAAGCCCGCCGCGCCCTCGGCGGCCAGGTCTTCGATGTGCTCGGGAAGCTGCAGTTCGAGGGGAAGCCGCTCCGCGAGTTGCTCATCGAGGCGATCCGCTACGGCGAGCGCCCCGAGGTCCGCGCGCGCCTGGAGAAGGCGGTCGAATCGGCCGTGGACCAGACACGGCTGCAGGAGCTGCTCGAGGACCGGGCCCTCGTCCAGGAGACGATGGACGTGAGCCGGATCCAGCGCGTGCGCGAGGAGATGGAGCGTGCCGAGGCGCGTCGCCTGCAGCCCCACTACATCGAATCGTTCTTCCTGGAAGCGTTCCAGCGCCTCGGCGGCACCATCCGGCAACGCGAACCGCGGCGTTACGAGATTCGGCACGTCCCGGCGGTGATCCGCAACCGCGACCGCATGATCGGCATCGGCGAGCCGGTCCTCCAGCGCTACGAGCGCATCGTCTTCGAGAAGGACCTCATCGCGCCGCCGGGGCAGCCCCCCGCCGCATTCGTCTGTCCGGGCCATCCGCTCCTCGACGCGACGCTCGACCTCACCCTGGAACGGCACCGCGACCTGCTGCGCCGCGGCACCATCCTGGTCGACGAGCGCGACCCCGGCACGCAGCCCCGGCTCCTCTTCTACCTCGAGCACGCGATCCAGGACGGCACCACCACGCCCAGCGGCGAACGGCGCGTGATCTCGAAGCAGATGCTCTACGTCGAGATGAGCGAAGATGGGACGACGCGGCACCTGCACTACGCGCCGTACCTCGATTACCGGCCCCTGCGCGACGATGAGCCGACGCCGGCCGAGATCCTCGACGCGCCCGAGTGCGCCTGGATCACGCGCGACCTCGAGAAGCGCGCCCTGGCGTACGCCATCGAGCACGTCGTCCCCGAGCACCTGGAGGAAGTCCGCTCCCGCCGCCTCCAGTGGATCGAGAAGACCCGCGCCGCGGTTCGGGACCGGCTGACCAAGGAGATCATCCACTGGGACCACCGGGCCGAAGAGCTTCGTCTCGAGGAGCAGGCCGGCAAGATCAACGCCCGGCTGAACTCCCAAGAGGCGCGGAAGCGGGCCGACGAGCTCCAGGCCCGGCTCGAGAAGCGGATGGCGCAGCTCGACCTCGAGGCGCAGATCTCCGCGCTCCCGCCCGTGGTGATCGGCGGGCTCGTCGTCGTGCCGGCCGGGCTCATTGCCCGGTTGACCGGCCGTCCGCTCCCCGGCGGCGCCGCGCAGGTCCTCGAGACGCAGGCCTCGGCCGCCCGGGCGCGCGAGATCGTGATGGAGATCGAGCGCTCCCTCGGGTACGAGCCCGTCGACCGGGAAGCCGAGAAGCTCGGCTACGACATCGAGAGCCGCGACCCGAAATCCGGCCGGCTGCGGTTCATCGAGGTCAAGGGCCGCGTCTCGGGCGAGGAGATCACGGTCACGCGCAACGAGATCCTCTACTCCCTCAACAAGCCCGACAACTACATCCTCGCCGTCGTCGAGTGGCTCCCCGACGGCGGGCACCGGGTGCACTACATCCGCCAGCCCTTCGGCCGCGAGCCGGATTTCGGCGTGACCGCCGTCAAGTACGGGTTCCACGAGCTGGTGGCGAAGGGGGAGGTGGTGTCGGCATGACACCCGAAGAATTCCAGAAGCTCCTCTCGGCGCCGGAAGGCACGAAATTGGAGTTCAAGGAGGCCAGCAGACGCTTCGGCTTCGAAGAACTGCTGCGCTACTGTGTTGCCATGGCCAATGAGGGCGGGGGCAAGATCGTCCTCGGCGTCACTGACGGCCGGCCGAGACAGGTCGTCGGTACCGCCGCCTTCCCCGAGCCCGGGCGGACGGAGGCGAGCATCTATCAGGAGATCGGCCGGCAGGTACGGATCGAGGAATTCGACCACGAGAACGGGCGGGTCCTCATCATCCACGTGCCGCCCCGGATGCCGGGAAGCGCATGGAGCTACAGGGGAGCGTATTGGAAGCGCGCAGGAGATGCTGTCGTCCCCATGACGGACGACGAACTGCGCCGCATCCACGCGGAGGTCGCTCCCGATTTTTCGGCCGAGTACGCGGACGGCGTCACCATGGCCTCTCTCGATCCGCGCGCGATTGCCGAGTTCCGGCGACGCTGGGCAAGGCGGAAAGGCGATCAGCGGATCGAGACGTGGAGCGATGAGGAGGTTCTCCGAAATGCGGAGCTGGTCATCGATGGACGTTTCACGAACGCCGCGCTCCTCCTCTTCGGAACCCGCGATACGCTCACGCGACACATTCCTCAAGCCGAAATCGTCTTCGAGTACCGTTCTGGGGAAGCGGCCGGCCCGGCCCAGGACCGCGGTGAATTCCGGGAAGGCTTCCTGCTCTTTCACGATCTGCTCTGGGAGCTGATCGACCGGCGCAACGATCGGCAAAGCATCCAGGACGGCCTGTTTCGGACCGAGATCCCCACGTTTGACGAGGCAGTCATCCGGGAGGCGATCCTCAACGCGTTCTGTCACCGGGACTACCGCCTTCCGGGATCAGTCTTCGTGCGCCAGTTCTCCAGACGCCTCGAAGTAACGAGTCCCGGCGGCTTTCCGCCCGGGATCACCCCGGAGAACGTCCTAGACGAGCAGAACCCACGGAACCGTCGTTTGGCCGAGGCCCTCGGACGCTGTGGCCTTATCGAACGGTCCGGGCAAGGCATGAACCTGATGTTCGAGCGCTGCATCCGGCAGAGCAAACCGCTGCCCGACCTGACCGGGACTACCGATCGCGAGGTGCGCCTCGTCTTGAACGGCAACATCACGGATCCTGCCTTCCTCCGGTTCATGGAGCGACTCGGAGAGGAGACGTTGGCGGGATTCAATACCCGAGATATGCTGTTACTGGACCTGCTCCACCGGACCGACTCCATCCCAGCAAAATACCGGGATCGCGCCCAGCGTCTGATCGAACTCGGAGTAATTGAGACCGTGGGCCGCGGGCGCGGGACACGCTATCTCCTCAGCCGACGGTTCTATACGGCTATGGGGAGGCCCGGCGTGTACACGCGGCGGCGAGGGTTGGACCGTGAAGAGCACAAGGCGCTGCTGCTCAAACACCTTCGGGGCGTAGGGAAGAGCGGCAGCCCGATCTCGGAACTCCAGCAGGTGCTCCCTTCGGTTTCCCGGTCGCACCTCAAGCGGCTACTGGACGAGATGCGTAGCGAGGGGGCTGTCACACTCAGGGGCGAACGCCGCTGGGCGCGCTGGGTCGCGGTCGACTCCTCGGCTCCATAGGCTCCGTGGTTATGAGCCAGATCTGAGCCATAGCGCTGATTCATAAGCGCGAAAACTCTCGAATCACCGGGCTTTCTATGGAGCACCAATGCGATTACAGACCCGTAGCCCGTGATCCATAGAACGAGGCTCGCGGGCCGGTGGCCGGCGCTGCTCGCGGGGCCGCGCCGGGGCAATGTCTACGTACTGGCCGGGTCGTCGGGTCTCGGCAAACGCCGCTGAGCACCGGATGACGACCGACTCGAACGCGACGGCCTTGCTGCGCGCGGCCACACAAGGTAATCTCAATTACCGTAATTGAGATTACCCTACTCCAGAACCGCCCGATGTTCGTAGGACGCCAGCGAGAGCTGGCTGTGCTGCAGCGTGAGCTGAACGGCGCGAAGCCGTCCCTGGTCGTGGTGTACGGCCGGAGGCGAGTGGGGAAGTCCACGCTCATCCTCCGCGCGCTCGAGGGGCGGGCGCACGTCTACTTCCAGGCGACGCGCGTCACGGATCCCGACAGCCAGGAGCTCTTCCGCCGGCAGATCGGCCGCGCGCTGGGCTCGGACCCGATCCTGGACGGGCTGGTCGGGTGGGAGGCGCTCCTCGGCTACCTCCAACGGCAGGCGGAGGCGAGGTACCCGGGACTCACTGTGGTGCTGGATGAGTTCCCGTACCTCTGCGAGGCGAATCGGGCGCTCCCTTCGATCGTGCAGAAAGTGTGGGATGGCGTTCGGGCTACGGGGAGTCCGCTGAACCTGATCCTCTGCGGCTCCTCGATCAGCTTCATGGAGGAGCTGCTCGCTGAACGCAATCCGCTCCACGGCCGCCAGTCCGCCGAGTTGGATGTCGCACCCCTGTCGTATCGTGAGGCGGCGGAGTTCTTCCCATCGTGGAGCCCGGAGGACCGGCTGCGCGCTTACGGCGTGTTCGGCGGGATGCCCTACTACCTCTCGCTGTGCGCGCCCGAGCGGACGCTCGCCGACAACATCCGGGATGTCATCCTGGTGGACGGCGCGCCCCTGAGCGAGGAGCCGGAGCACCTGCTCCATGCGGAGCTCCAGAACGTCGCCCGGTACGCGAGCATCCTGCGGGCCGTCGCGGATGGCTGCACGCAACGCTCCGAGATCCTGAACCGGGTGCTCTCGAAGGAGGAGGTCGGGACGAGCCTGACCCCGTACTTCCACAAGCTCGAGGCGCTGCGGCTCCTCCGCACCGAGGTCTCGCTCGACGTCCGGGACCCGGACCGCGCACGCAACGCCCGGTTCTACCTGAACGATCCGTTCCTGGCGTTCCATTACCGGTTCGTCCTGCCCCACGGCTCCGCGCTGGAGGCGGGGCACGCGCAGGAGGTCCTGGAGGAAGTGATCCTGCCGCGCCTCGACCATTACATGGGCGAGCGGTTCGAGGAGATTTGCCGCGACTGGGTCCGGCTGCACGGCCGGGAGCGGCTCCCCAGCTCGGCCCGCGAGGTGGGTCGTATCTGGGGGTCGGATTTCGACATCGACGTCGCCGCCACGCTCCTGAACGGCGAGCAGGCGTTCGGCGAGTGCAAGTGGTGGGCGGATCCGGTGGGCCTGAACAAACTCGAACGACTCGAGGAGAGCAGCGCCCGCACGAGGTACCGCAGGAGGGACGGTAGCCCGTACTATCTCCTCTTCGCCCGGAGCGGCTTCACACCGGAGCTGGAGGCCCGAGCCGGGGAGGACCCGCGGGTGATCCTCGTGACTCCCCGGCAGCTCCTGGGCGAGCAGACGAGAGCCTGCTGACGAGGCCTGCGCGGGCTGGTGGCCGATCCGGATCGTGATCGCGCCCGGCGGCCTCCCCGGGCCGGCCTGAAGATGTTGACGACCTTCGACCGCGCGACGTTCCCATCGCAGGAGCGTCGCTCACGACACGACCGGGTATGAAATACCGCAAGAAGCTCATCGAAGTCGCCCTCCCCCTCGACGCCATCAACGCCGCGTCGGCGCGGGAGAAGTCCATCCGCCACGGCCACCCGAGCACGCTCCACCTCTGGTGGGCGCGCCGCCCCCTCGCCGCGGCGCGGGCCGTGATCTTTGCCCAGATGGTGGACGACCCCTCCGAGTACGTGGACGAGCTCCTCGCCGATCCGGTGCTCCGGCACGCCGCGGAGGCCGAGTTGCGCGCCCGCTGGGAGGTCTGGAAGCGCCGGGTCGCGGCGTACGACGACGCGCAGCGTCGGGGCGACGACTCCGTCCCCGAGCCCGGCCCCGAGCCGACCCTGGAGGAGTGCGCGGCCGACCTCGAGCGTCAGCGGCTCTTCGCGCTGATCGAAGAGCTGGTCCAGTGGGAGAACACGACGAACGAAAAGGTGCTCGAGCGCGCCCGCGAGGAGATCCGAAAGAGCTGGCGGCGGACCTGCAGGGACAACGCGGACCATCCCCGCGCGGCCGAGCTGTTCAACCCGGACAAGCTCCCTGCCTTCCACGATCCCTTCGCCGGCGGCGGCTCGCTCCCGCTCGAGGCCCAGCGCCTCGGTCTCGAGGCCTACGCCAGCGACCTGAACCCCGTCGCCGTGCTGATCAACAAGGCGATGATCGAGATCCCGCCGAAGTTTGCGGGGATGCCGCCGGTCAACCCCGAGGCGCGGAACGACCGCTCGCTCTTCAAGCGGGAGTGGAAAGGAGCCCAGGGCCTCGCCGAGGACGTGCGCTACTACGGGAAGTGGATGCGCGACGAGGCGGAGAAGCGGATCGGGCACCTCTACCCGAAGATCAAGATCACCCCGGAGCTCGTCCGCGAGCGGCCGGACCTGAAGAAGTACGAAGGGCGGGAGCTCACCGTCATCGCCTGGCTCTGGGCGAGGACAGTCAAGAGCCCGAACCCCGCGTTCGCCCACGTCGACGTCCCCCTCGCCTCCACCTTCATGCTCTCCACCAAGAAGGGAAAGGAGGCTTACGTCGAGCCGGTCATCGAGGGCGATGGCTACCGCTTCACCGTCAAGGTGGGGAAGCCGAAGGATCCGAAGGCGGCGGAGAATGGCACCAAACTCGGCCGGGGCGCGAACTTCCGGTGCGTGATGTCGGGGACGCCGATTCCGCCCGATCACATATACGAC